>DASRCD010000026.1:0-7151 GCA_035653315.1 Candidatus Angelobacter sp. | reverse complement strand
AGTCTTCCAGCAGATCCTCCGTGCTGATCTTCTCCCCCTTCGGATTCGGCTCCAGACCCGCCGCCCGCACCGCTTCCCGCAATGTCGAAACTCCGACACCTTGTAATGGCTCATGCCCGTAATCCTGCGCAACTCGCCTCGCGACGGCGCTCTCCCCAGCTCTCCCGCTGCCTTCCGTATCGCCGCCAATATCTCTTCTTTCGCCATCAATTCTCCATAGCCGACTAAAGTAGTCGGCGAATTTTAAGCGAATACGCGCTCCATTTCAATGCCAATGCCGCGCACTCCGGCGCTAATCCCCATGGACTTGGAACTGAGATCAACTGAAACTGAAGACTAAGATTGCAGACTAAGCTTTGAATACTGACGCTTGAAAGACCTTGGACGTTCTGAGCACACCTCTCAGGCGCGAGCGCTCCGCCGTCGGCCTATCACGCCATCAGGCCACCAACTGCTCCGGGGCTTTTTCGTCTGCCAGGGTGTTTGAAACCGCAACGTCGCCGGAAAGCAGCGGCCAGCCCTTGCGCAACACAAATTCCAGCCACGCTCCGGCAGCCTGTGAAGTAAGCACGGCCACCAGCACCAGCGTGGTATAAAACGCGGCGCTAATAATACCGGCTTCAAAAGCCACGCTGGCCAGCACAATGCCTGGGCCTCCACGGGCGTTGGTGGCCACGGCAAGGTTGGTAACATCCAGTCCGCGGAAGCCGGCAAGACGCGCGCCCAGAGCCACGGCAATCAGCTTAAGCACGCAGGCCCCAACTAAAAAGCCCAGCAGCATGGCAAATGAAAATGATTTGCCGAAGATCAGGCGGTATCCCACCAGCGCAAAATACACCGGGATAAACAAGGCAAAAGAAAAACGCGAAATGGTTTCCAGCGCGTCACCCAGGCGCTTGCGGGAAACCGCAAACCCGGCCAGGAACGCGGCAAAGACCAGGTTCACGTCCAGCAATCCTGCAACGGCAACATAAGAAAACACAATCAGCAGCGTGAACGTCACCGGAGAATTGTTGGCCAGCATGTTAAAGCGCGACTTGGAAATGCGCTTCATCGCGCGCGGCGCCAGCGTGAGTCCCAGCGCAAAATAAACCAGCGTAATAGCAATGTGGATGGCGATCTGCTGCTTTGGCGTACCGGCGGATTTTGCCAGCGCCGTGGCAATGGCCAGCACGGCCCACAGGCCAATATCTTCCAGCACGGCCACGCCCAGCACCAGCCGGGCAAAGCGCGTGTGCAGAATCTTAAGGTCAAAAAAGATGCGCGAAATCACAGGAATCGACGTGACCGCCACGGCAATGCCCATCACCAGGATGAGTGACGTCCGGTTCTGGACTTCACCCATGAACCAGCCCAGCGGAATCATGGTGGCCAGTCCCAGCATCACGAAGAACGGCAGCACCGTTCCTACTGATGCCAGCCAGGCAATCTGCTTGCGTTCATGCTTCTGGAAAAGCGCCTTAGTCTCCGCACCGGAAAGGAACATCAGCATCAACAAACCTAGCTGGTACAACAATTCCAGCGCCGCCTTTTTGGGCTCTGCCGCCACGTTGAGCTGCAGGATATTGGTATAAAACGGGATCCGCCCAAGGACAAAAGGGCCAAGCAAAATGCCGGCCAGTATTTCTCCAATCACGCGTGGCTGGCGCATCCGGGCAAACAGATGGCCTAGCAGGTGCGCACCGGTAAGAAGAATGGCAAGGAATAAAATCAGCGGTCCAACGGCAGAGGCTGGCATTACGGCTCCAGAAGTTACTTTGAATTCAGATGAAAGGTGAGCAGCACGCGTTGCTAAAGCCTGTGGACTAAGGCCTGATTTGTTACCATCAGGAATATGGCCGCAAACCCAGAAGTTCGCGTTCGCTTTGCCCCTTCCCCCACCGGACAGCTCCATATCGGCAACGTCCGTACGGCGCTTTTTAACTGGCTGTTTGCCCGGCAAAAGGGCGGAACCTTCATCCTGCGGATTGAAGATACTGACGTGGAGCGCAGTGAGGCTCGCTATGAAACCCAGCTCATGGAAGATATGAAATGGCTGGGGCTTGATTGGGATGAAGGTCCTGACGTTGGCGGTCCGTATCCGCCTTATCGCCAGTCTGACAAGATGGAGGTTTACCGTTCTTACGCTGAGCGGCTAATTCAAGAGCAAAAAGCCTATTACTGCTTCTGCACCGCTGAAGAGCTGGAGCGTGAGCGTGAACAGGCCATGGCGGAGCAGCGCCAGCCAAATTATTCCGGCAAGTGCAGAAAGATTGATCCTGCCGAGGCGGAGCGTCGTCGTGCCGCCGGCGAGCCTGCGGCAATCCGGCTGAAAATTCCGGAGCGCCCCATCCGCTTCCATGACATTGTTCGTGGTGACGTAGAATTTTCCAATGAAGTTGTGGGCGATCCTATTATTGTCCGCTCCAGCGGCATGCCCATTTATAACTACGTGGTCGTGATTGATGACGCTGACATGAAAATCACACACGTCATTCGCGGTGATGATCACATCTCCAACACGCCGAAGCAAGTTGCCGTTTATGAGGCGCTGGGCCTGCCCGTACCGGAGTTCGCGCATCTTTCCACTATTCTTGGGCCTGACCGTGAACGGCTTTCCAAGCGGCATGGCGCAACTTCGGTGGCCAACTTTCGTGAGATGGGCGTTCTGCCGGAAGCGCTGATGAATTACCTGGCATTGCTGGGATGGGCGCCCACAGGCGGCGACCGCGAGATCTTTCCTAAAGATGAATTGATCAAGGAATTTTCACTGGAGCGCGTTACGCCTTCACCGGCGGTCTTCGACACGGAAAAACTAAACTGGCTGAACCGGCATTACATCAAGCAGAGTCCGCCGCAGCGTATCCACCAAATGGGCACGGAGATGCTGCAACGCGCAGGCCTGCTGCCTGAGCATCCAGGCAGCAATGTAAGCGCATGGGCCAACAACCTGATTGATCTGCTTGCTCCATACGTTGACAAGCTGGACCAGTTACCAGAAAAAGCCGGGATCATCTTTCAGCATGATCCCAGGGCGGCCATGGCATTGCCGGAAAATGCTGAAGCTTTCGCCAATGACAAGGCAAAAGCCGTGGTCCGCGCATTTGCCAAACACGCAGCCACGGAATCGCCGCTCACAGCGGAACGGTTTAAGGCCATCATGGATGAAATCAAAGCAGAGACCGGCAGCAAAGGCAAAGACCTGTTTCATCCTGTGCGCATCATGCTGATCGGTTCGCATTCAGGGCCGGACTTTAACAAGCTGATCCCGCTCATAGAAGAAGGAAGCAAACTGGAACTGCCGGTGCATGTAAAGAGCGTGCGTGAGCGGGCGGAAGAATTTATGGCCGCGCAAGGGACGTAATCTATGGCAGCGCATAGGCCATAAAGGGTATTAAAAGGCTTAGAAAAAACGTAAAAGAATTTGCCAAATTAAAAGGTGGATTGCAGCCGCCCTCGGCTGCGCTGAAGAATTCATAGGCCCGACGAGGGAACGCTTACGCTCCTGATATTTTTGAACGAATATTTCTGCTATAGCAGCTTCTGGGTTTTGAAGAACAAGAATGAAACAGCACTTCCGCTTTGACTTCACATTTCCGCGTAACTATGAGGTCAGAATTCTGGAAGCGGCTCCGCCTGTTCATCCTGTTGAAAAGCTTTATCACTATCCAACAGAACTGGAAGAAGGTGACCGCAGCGGTGCTTATCTGCGCGTGGCGCCCAGGGCCGCCGCACCGTGGACAGGGTTCTTTGTCCTTGGATACGAGTCTGACCAGGTTGTCAGCCTGCTGTGCTCTTCTCCTGACCCGGATTCTTTCTGCATCGTAGTAAGCGGTTATGGCTATATGGTCAAGGCCAATGATCCCACGCAGTGGCTGCGCATTGAACAGCGCCCCGTGGTCGATGTGCGGGTGCTTTCGCAGCAAGGCTTGCTGCTGTTTGCAGGCTTCACCTCCATTACTGCCGTAGGAAGCGCCGGGATTGCCTGGACCACAGAGCGCCTTTCCTGGGAAGGCCTGACCATTACCGAAATCACAGGAAACAGATTGCTAGGCCGGGGCTGGAATGCCCTCACCGATAAGGAAGTGCCGTTTGAGGTGGACCTCACAACTGGGAAACATACGGGTGGAGCGAGACCGTAAACAGTAAACCGTCATTTCCAGCCAGTTCATCCAGCATGAATCATCTTCTGTGGTCTGCAAGGTAGTTGTATTTCTGGGGCATTCAGCGTGACTTATTGCCAGCAGGCTGCTGCCGTTTCAACAATAGCCTGCATGGCCCCGGCTGTATTTGCGGCATCTTCATGGTAATAGTTCCCTGAAAAGAATCGGCGGTTGGCGGTGTGTTGTCGCGTCCAGGGCCGGTTGCCGCGGGACGAATCAGCAAAGCGCCTTGCGCGTCACTGGCAAAGGCCACCGGCAATCGTTCATAGCTCACAAGCTCCCAGCCTTCCGTGCCGGCGGTGTTCAACGCGGTTGTGACCTGGTCCTCATACAAACACTGCTTTGCTTCCAGTTTCACTGCTTTATATTCCCACTTGGGAGTGGTCGATGGTTTTTCAGGCGTCTGTGGGGCTTGGAACGGAATCAGGCTGCCTATCAGGGTGAACGCGCTCAATAAGAGCGAACCTGCCAGCATTCGAGGAAGCATTTTGTTCTCCTTGCGTTAAAACGCATGCATTTAGAACGAGCATGGCGGGCCTTCTTGCGGATCTGTCTCCTTGCGAGGAATGATTACTTGCGTTTATAGCGTTTATTGCCGTATGATCACAGCCGCATACAGGTTGCATTTATAGCATATGTAGCGGATATAGCGTTTGTGCATCTAAGCACTCAAATGCGGAGGCGTCCACGATGAAAATGATGGAGGATAAAACATCAGGAATTTCCGAACGTGACAAGAAAGATGTTGAGGAAATTTATCAAAAAATTAAGAGAACGGAAGCAAAACTTGTAGGCCCCGACGGAAAGACTCATCTGCTTCCTGCAAATACATACGCATTTTTGTGCCGGCTGTTAGCTGAATTGATTGCTGGAAAGTCGGTTACCCTCCTTCAAAGCAATGCAGAATTGACATCTATAGAGGCAAGCAAATTACTTGGGATGTCCCGCCAGTACCTTGTTCAATTGCTTGAAAAGGGAGAAATCCCCTTTCACAACGTTGGAACACATAGACGATTATACGCAAGGGATGTACTAGCTTATAAAGCCAAACGTGATACAGCTCGCAGAAAGGCGCATGATGATTTGGCTCTTGCAGAATATCAGGAAGGAATTTACGACAAAGTAACCACTGATGATTCTCACAAATGATAATGATAATGAGTATGCTGTCGTATTGGATGCTTGTATTCTCGCGCCAATGCCTTTAGCCGATACGTTATTGAGGTTGGCAGAGGAGCCCTCTCTTTATCGAGTCATTTGGAGCGAAGAATTGATGCAGGAAATAGGCGGCACTCTGCAAAAGATGGGGAGAACATCTGCCCAGGTAGAGCGCCGCCTTAAATTCATGCGGGAACACTTTCCAGAGGCAATGTTCAGCCTCACACCCGAAATGATAGAAGCAATTCGGTGTCTTCCCGATGTTGACGAGGCATGTAGTAGCTGCGGCAATCATGGGACACGCAAACGCCATCATCACTTCAAATATCAAAGACTTTCCGGCTGATTGCCTGCTCAAATATGGTCTTCTATGCCAAACCCCTGATGAATTCCTTGTTCATCAATACCATTTAAATCCTGAAGTAGTGCTGGATAAACTCAATGCCCAAGCCATAGGAATCCGAGAGCAAAGGAAAGACATACTGAAGAGGCTTAAGAACCACGTTCCACAGTTTGCAAAGATGGTCGAAAATGGCGATCCCTCGTGAATCGTCAACACTCTAATAAGGCTCTATTCTGCCAGCCCGAAACTCATGTTTTTTCACGCTATAATCTCTTATGGCGACAAATCCGCAGCCCGCTTCGCAAAAAGAGCTGAAGCTGCTGAACGGCAAGTTTCAGCAATTGCTCGGTAAAGTCGCTGAAAACCGCCCTACTGACGATCTGGAAACCATCCGCAAGGCTTATAACTTTTCCCTCAAGCATCATCAGGGCCAGACGCGCGCCTCAGGCGAGCCATACCTGATCCATCCGCTGGAAGTATCTCTGGTACTGGCGGACATGAAGCTGGATTCCACCGCCATCTCCGCCGGCCTGCTGCATGACGCCATTGAAGATACTCCGGTCACGCATGAAGATATTCGTCGCGAATTTGGCGACCAGGTTGTCCATATTGTGGAAGGCGTCACCAAGATCGACAAAATTGATTTTGCCAGCCGTGAAGAACGCCAGGCGGAAAATGTGCGCAAAATGGTGCTGGCCATGGTGGATGACATCCGCGTGGTGCTCATCAAGCTGGCGGATCGCCTGCACAACATGCGGACCTTGAAGCACCTGCCGGAAGAGCGTAGGCAACACATTGCCAAAGAAACGCTGGAAATTTATGCGCCTCTGGCGCACCGGCTGGGCATGGGCAAAGTCCGTGGTGAGTTGGAAGACCTTTCCTTCCGCTATGTGGATCCCATTGGTTATGAGCAGGTGCGTTCTGCCGTGGAGCAGCGCCGCAAAGCCGGAGAAGCTTTTCTGGCCAAGATGGTGAAGGTGTTGCAGCAGAAGCTGAAAGAAAATGGCGTTGAAGCCAAGGTAGATAGCCGCATCAAGCGGCTTTACAGCATTCATCAAAAGCTGTTGAAGCAGCGCATTACCGTGGACCAGGTTTATGATCTGCTGGCCGTGCGCATTATTACCACCTCAGTCAAAGATTGTTACACCGCGCTTGGCGCCATTCATCAAATGTGGCGTCCGGTGCCGGGACGCATTAAAGACTTCATCGCCATGCCGCGGCCGAATCTTTACCAGTCACTGCACACAACCGTGATCACGGAAGACGGCCACCAGTTTGAAGTGCAGATCCGCACGGAAGAGATGCACAAGATGGCGGAGGAAGGCATTGCGGCCCACTGGAAATATAAAGACGGCGGCCCGGTCAGCGCAAAAGATGAAAAACGCCTGGCGTGGCTGCGGCAGGTTGTGGAGTGGCAGCAGGACGTAAAAGACCCCAATGAATTTCTTTCCACGCTCAAGGTCGATCTTTATCCGGAAGAGGTTTACACGTTTACGCCCATGGGCAAG
>DASRCD010000025.1:0-13757 GCA_035653315.1 Candidatus Angelobacter sp. | reverse complement strand
CATGGTGCTTTGTATCTCTGCCCGGTCTTTGTCTGAAACTTCAGGATCAGTGACCTTCATGTCCTTTACCAGCACAGTAATTGCAGCGGAGAGATGCGTCTTGTCTACATTCACGTGCGCGATGGGCGCAACGACCACATGGTTATGGGCAAAGCCGGAGAATAGCCCGGACTTGGCGACATGAATCGTAATAGTGGAAGGATGCGCATTGCTCTGCGAGCTTAACAGTTGGCGCGGCAATAGAGCTGTTATTCCTAAAACGGCAGTCAACAGCAATTTGCGCGTTGTAACGGCTGAATTCATGTAGCCCTATTGTATGCATTCAATGGAAACAAGGATATGCAGCACAAGCGGACCTGATGATGTCTGTACAAAGCAGTTGCTGAAATCGGACTGGCAAGAAGACTGAACCAGCAGCAATCGTTAATTCCACAAGTGTCTAAACGCCTGCCGCCATTTACTATAATCTGAACGCGTTCATATCCCAATACCACGAGCATGTCTGCAATGAATGAACCAGCCGTAAAAACACGTCCTACGCCGCGCGCGGAAGATAAGCGCCAGAAAATTTATGAAGCTGCCATGCAGCTTTTTCGTGAAAAAGGTTTTGAGCAGACCACCATGCGAGACATCGCTTCTCATGCAGGAGTGGCGCTGGGCGGCGCCTATTACTATTTTTCGTCAAAAGAAGCTATTGTTCTGGCGTTCTACCATGAGATGCAGGAAGGCAGCCATCACTCCATTCTTGAGGCGGTTGCGGCGGAAAAGAAGCTGAAAGACCGCATCCGGGTGGTGCTGGAAAAACGCTTTGAACTGCTTGCGCCCAACCGTAAATTCTGCGATGCCCTTTTCCGCCACGCGCCAGATAGCAATGATCCGCTCTCACCTTTCAGTGAAGAAACGCGCTTTATACGTGAACGCGCCTGTGAGCACATGCGTATGGCTGTGGAAGGTGGAGATGTGAAAGTCCCTGCTGATCTCAAACCGCAACTTCCCTACCTGCTCTGGCTTTACCAGATGGGCCTGATTCTCTTCTGGATTTACGACAGGTCAAAAAACCAGGAACG
This sequence comes from Candidatus Angelobacter sp., assembly GCA_035653315.1. Lineage (GTDB taxonomy): Bacteria > Acidobacteriota > Terriglobia > Terriglobales > Acidobacteriaceae > Angelobacter. The sequence goes on along the minus strand of DASRCD010000025.1, from coordinate 12,690 downwards.
CACGCAGATGCTCATGGAAAAAAGCCTGGGTTTGCTGGTGAATCTGCTGAAGCTCTCATCCCTGCCGCTGATGAAGCCCGTGCGCAAAACGGTATTGGAACTGGTAGAAACCATTGCGATGTAATAGTTTTGGATTACAAGCAAAAATTTGATAGAGTGCCGGATCATGCACTCTGGATTGCGATCATTTTTATCGATCATTTGTTTCTCTATTGCTCTATTCGGCCAGCAGGACTCTCATGTTAATGCAAGAGAAGAGTTGAACCGGGGCGTGGTTGCTTATCGCGCGGCAAATTACGAGGAAGCCGTTCAACACTTTGAAAATGCCATCCACTTTGATCCGGATTTAAAGATGGCCCATCTATATCTGGCTACGGCGTATGCGCAGCAATATGTACCCGGAATTGACGCACCTGAAAACATTCAAATGGCTAATCGCGCTTTAGATCAATATGCCGCTGTGCTGCGGCAGGAGCCTGCCAACGTTACAGCTATGAAAGGTATGGCATATCTTCACCTGCAGGAGAAAAATTTCACAGAAGCAAAACAGGAATATAAGAAGGTGACAGAACTGGACCCTGGCGATCCAGAAACATGGTATTCCGTCGGGGTAGTTGATTGGTTTATTGTGTATAAAGACGTTGAAACAGTAAAAACAACACTCAAGTCACACTCAGAAAACGCGTTGCTTTTATCGCCTGCCTGCAGGAACCTGAGAATTACTGAACTCCCCAATCTTGAAGATGGCCTTGCCATGCTTACGCAAGCAATAAAGCTGCGCCCAAACTATGATGACGCCATGGCCTATCTGAATTTACTTTACCGCCTGCGGGCCGATCTGGAATGTGGTGATAAAAAGTCTGCTGCCGCCGACAGAAAAAAAGCAAACAAATGGACAGATCAGGCTATGGCCTCTAGAAGAAAGAGGGCTGATGACGTCCCGGAACTAGAAAGAAAGTGAACGTTCTTGATTCTTCTTCTGATAGCCGGTCCAGTGATAGGCGGTCTGGGCAAACCACAGCACAACACCTATCATTCCAGCCCATGCCACCAACCGCGTAAAGTTGCCAATCTGAATGGCGTGCGGCAATACGCCAAGGCTGGAAAAGATCCGCACCCAGTCATGCTGCGCTTCATCGGCCACCGCGCCTACCGTCACCAGCGGAAGCTCCAGCCGCAGCGCGTCTGCCATGTATGTGGCAACACCCGTGAGACTGTGAAAAAAACCGAACACGCAGAACACTGTGCCGGGCAGCTCCTGGCGCAGAAAAAAGCTTATGGCCAATGCCGCAGGAACTATTAATTGCAGCAGCGTTCCGCCCCAGAGTCCCAGGGTGTTTCCCAGATAGCCAAAAAGAAGGTGCCCGCCTTCATGGATGGGAAGGTGGACATTATCCAGCAGCGTGAGCTCACCCCAATGCAATGCAAGAAATACCAGCAGCAATCCGTAGAAGATAAGCCAGCCAATAAGCTGCGCGCGTGAGACCGGCTTCCATTCAATTTCCTGAAATTGCATTCCCACTATCCATACCACAGGATTTTTGCAGCATGAAAAGCAATCCGCAGGCGGACCGTTACTTTAGGGCCTGCGTGCTTTGAGTACAAAAATAGCGCGCCTCATTGCCAAAAAGATCACGGAAGTCACTGCGGCTACCCTGATGTTGCCGGAAAACTCTGCCGATAGGCAATTGTTGCCTGACTGGGAAACTTATTCCCCATAAGTGCAATCCCAGTTGTTGGTAGCGGAAACCCTCGTGATGCGCCGACTTAAACATTTTCGCGGTCTTTGGGCCCTGGGCATGGCGCTGTTCTGCCTGTCTGCTTTTGCGCAAGCGCCGCCCGCTTCAACCAGGGGAGGCAGCGCGCAAGGCCAGCTCACCGTGACCCTGACCGTGGTTTCATCCACGGGCATTGTGATTGGTCCTGACGGCCAGCAGAGACTCTTTATCGCCAATGCGCCTGACCCCGCCGATAACGTCTCTAAACTGGAAGACGTGCGCATGGTAACGCTCACTCCAGTTGCCGATCAGGAACCGAGCGTGAAATCACAAAAGGCAAGAAAGAAAAATAGAAATTAGATTAAGAATTTTGCCGCGCCGGCCTTTATTGCTTTTTCGGCGGCATCTCTTTCGTTCCCGCATTCAGGTCCGCATCACGGACATTCATCGGCGTCGGCCCAAGAATCACGGAATGGGAAATTTCCCTGCCCTCATACTCAACCATCAAGGTGTAAGTGCCTGCGGGCAAACCTCTGAAGATATAAGCTCCATTCGCTCCGGTCTTTGTCTCAAGTGAAAGCTCTTTCAAGCGCACCACCACTCCGGCAAGCGGCGTTTGCTGCAATAATGTTTTGTCATAGGCCGTAACCTTGCCGGAAATCGACCGCATGGCTTTTACCGTAAACCTGGTACTAGCTGGTTTTCCCGGCTCTACGGTCAGGGTCTGGGAAGCTAAGTCCTGCAAGCTATAGCCCGGCGGGAAAGAATCGGGCAGCATCGCCACGGAGTATTCGCCCGGCGGCAGTCCGGCAAAAGAAAACTTTCCGTCGCTTGTGGTCTGCACGCGCCGAGTGGACTTGTCATTCTTCAATTCAATGGTGATTCCGGAAATGCCCGCGCCTGCATCATTCACCAGAAAACCAAAAACCTGTCCCTTGGCAAAGTTGACGCCAAAGTCTACCGTGGCATTCATGTCCGCCGTGGCGGGCGAATCGGTGGTGTAAAAAAACGGCTCATCGCTGTGCAGCACGGCCTCAACGCGATGCACGCCGAACGGCACATGATGAAACACATAATATCCATGAGCATCAGTGCGCGTGATGCGCCCATCATCCAACCGCACTTCCATGCCGGCAACCGGCGGAAATTGATTGTTGAAATGCCCTGCTGAATCGTCATCACGGAAAGCGTGGCCTTCAATTACGCCATGGCGGCCCGGCAGAAGAAGTGTGGGCACGGTATAAAACCTGTGCTGGATGGAAACACTGAACAGTGGATGCGTGCTGGTTGCTCCGTTGCTAGTGGTGCGGATCATGGCCGCTGAAGCCACAATATCGTTTGTGGCCTTCACCCGCTGTGAATAGCTCAGTGTGGCCGTGGTGAGTATGAAATTGCCCTGCAATAAATCTGTATTGCTGTTGAAATAATTCAGGTCCACCTTGCGCCGGCTCTGGCTTTTTGCAAGCCAGCTCAGGTCCGCATTTACGTCATTGCGTGAAGGCGCAAGATTCACCGTAAGCGCGTTGGTAAACCCCAAAAGCTGCAATAGAGCGGTATTGCGCAGCAGATCGGCAAGCTGCTCAGGAGTAGAAGCCACAATGCCGGCGCGATCCAGCGCATCCTGCAATCCGGGGATTTGCGAAAAGATGGCCGCCAGCGTGGGCACCTGAACATCATGCCGGAAAAAGCCGCTCACCTGAAACGCTCCGGCGGAAGCCCGCGCGTTTACGGCATAATCATTGCCGCCGCCTCCGCCTTCAATATTCACAGTGCGCTGGTATTGAAATCCCGTGCCAAAGTGGCGGGAAGAATAATCCACGCCCACCGGCAGGTTCACCGTTGTGATGCCTGGATCGGGCGGATTTTTTGACTGGAAGTTTGCATAAGCCCCGCCGCTGCTGAGCGAGAAATACTGGTTCAGCTTGAAATTCAGCAATGCATTTGTGGTGAAAGTGTTCTGGCTGAGCGTGGGCAGATTGTAATCAGATTGGTTCAGATCCAGGCTGGCATAAAGCCGGTCATTCAACTTGCGGCTCGCGTTCAGGTCAGCAAATGTCCCATGCTGGTTGTTGACTGCCAGTGAAGCAAAATCGCGCGACTGCGCATGAAAGTTGCCGGTAATGTGGTTGATCTGGTCGTCATAGCTGCCGCGCGCGGCAAAGCCAATGCCGTGGCTCACTCCCAACTCGGCCAGAAAATTTCCTTTATCGGTAAGCTTGAGCCGGTACGCCAGCGAGCCTACCGCGCCATTGCTGGCGATGCTGCGCTGGCTGTCAGGATTTTGAAAATAATAAGCATTCGCCTCAAACGAATTTGCCTGGTCGATGCGAAAGAGCCGTGAAACGCCCGCTGTGTATTCACGGTCAGTAGAAAGAAAAAGCCCCTGGAACGTCGCCACGGAAGTAAAGCCGCCATGGAACTCCCACGGACCGTCCTGTACATGTAGCCCGCGTACAAGAAAATTGTCCAGCGTGAGCGGTGTGTTGCCAACGTTTTTATCAACGAAAGTAATGTCCGTATTCGGCCGGCCAATTTCATACGCCAGAAATGGAAAGCCGACGTTGGAACTGGAGCTTCCGGCGGAAAACAAATTCGCATTGATCACCTGCATGCGCGTAAAGGACTGCCCTTCCTGTCGCTTCATCTCAATGGAGTTGGTGATCTGTCCGGGATCGGAGTTGTAGCGGAATTCATAACTCCCGTTTTCGCCGGAGCCCTGCCGTTCAGGCGGCTCAAATCCAGGAGGCAGCACCGGCGCGGGCACCGGAACGGTAACAGCAATCGTCTGCACGCCTGCCGGAGTAACCACCACAATGTTGGTTGATCCCGGCCCTTTGCCCAGGACCTGCACCGTGCCATTTTCCGCGCTTGCGTCTGCAATGTTGGAATCCAGCGAATATGCGGCTGTGGCGCCGCTCACACTAATTTGTGCTGTCTTTTGGTAACCGACAGAAAGCGGAGCTTGTCCATGGGCTGCAAGAATAGACGCAGCCATGAAAAAGACAATGCTCCACCGTTGCTTCATTGTGCCGGGACAGTGAATGTGGCGTCGCTGGTGAGGGTCTTGCCTTCAAATTGAAAAGAGCACAGCGCGCGATAGCTGCCCGCCGGCAACTGGTCAGGATATTCTGCGGAAAATTCCAGCCGTTCGCCAGGCAGGAGCCGTTGCGGATCAAACGTGGCTTTTCCAACCAGCGTCCCATTGCCATTCAATACAGCGGCGGTTCCTTCCGGCAATACGGGTTCCGTGCCGGTATTGGAAATCCATTGCGCAATCTTCATATTCGCGCTGTCAGTAGCGGGATTTACACGTACAGCTTCCGGCTGGAGTTTGATGTTGTCACTGAGATTGAAAGTAATCAACGTACCTAGTGAGGCCGTCATGCCTACTGCGCCGGTGGAAGAAGGCAGCTTGTCGGTTCCGCGAAACATGGCCACAACGGCCCGAATGTCGGTTTTTGCCGGCAGCGTAAGGCGCACATCCACAGAGATGGAAGAAAACGGTTTTGCAATGACGGTTTTCTGCGTGAAGACCGCAGTCGCGGCAATGCTGTTGGGTGTTTCGCCTGCGGCGACAAACGTGCGCTTGCCGTCTTTAATCACCACGTCTTGCGCCACCATGTCGAAAGCGAACTCACGCGCTGTCTGGTTCGTAAGCGTAAGTGTTTGAGTAAGCCCCTGGCCAAATGATCCTTTGGCCATGATGACCGCCGGGCTTAGCGAGATGGAAGGCTTCTCTCCCGCAGGTTGCTGCGGCGCTGCCGCAGGATTTTGCAATGGAGCTGACAGGGCGGCAGGCGCGGCTTGCGCCTGAAGAAGGCCGGCAAAACCTACAACACTTAAACAGATAAGCAGGCGCAAGAGCGCATGTGATGCTTTAATTCGGAATAACTTGAAAGATGATTGCATTGTGCAGTTGAGAATTTTTCTCCGTCAAAGTAGTCGGTACATCAATTTCCAGGCGATGCGTAAAGGTTGTTCCAATCCTCGCCTGTCCCTGGATCATCCGCGGGGCTGTTGCCAGCGTGATGCCGTCCAGCCGGAAAGTGAATGATGGATCCGGCACGGCCAGCGCTGCCAATACCGTGGCGGTGCTTGAATTTTGCTGCCCAGCCTGGATGCTAAGAGCAAATTTTGTGGATGCGACAAAGTGTCCGGCCATTTTCTGCACCTGGACATTCGCGTTGCGGGAACCTCCGGCGTTCGAAACCGTTCCCATGTCTAAACCGCGCTGGCCGGCGGCCCCGCCCGTAAGGGCGACACCATCCGGCGCGCTGGAAAAGCTTAATGAAATGGCCCCTTCACTTTGCGACTTCATCGAAAGGGCCGTGCTCTGGGTGTGTTTACTCGCGCCTTTGCTTTGTGCCCACCCGCCGGTTATGAGGGAGGAACCGAACAGCAATAGCAGCACAAAACGGAGCCCGATCTCACACCTCCTCGTCAGTTATCTCAAAAATACTCTAGTTCGCGGTGGCTACGTAGTTAATGGTGTTGCTGATGTTTGTTCCGCTGGCAGTCGTGAACGGAACAGTAATCGCTACCGGGAAATTGCTGTTGGAGCCATAGGTTCCAGTGCCGGTCACAGTAGCCTGTGTTCCGCTGGTAACGGCAACGCCGCCTACCGACCAGGTGTTCGTAGCATCGGCTGTACCTAACTGCGCTTTCAGCGTGTAATTGGCGCTGGCTGAGTTCGTTTTGGAAACCAGCACATCCACCGGTGAACTTACAGTGAAATTGGTTGCGGTAGTGGAACGGGTAATGCCGGTGGCAATGGTGCCAAAGGCTGATACGTTACCGAACGCCAGGGTGGCTGCGTTGGTTCCGTTGCCGCTGGAAAGCGCAAGGCCTGCCGCATCAGAGTTGAATACCAACTGGATTGATCCGTTGACTGTGGCGGTAACTGTGAGTGTTCCGCTGGCTGTGGTTTGTGCAAACGCCGCCGATGACATCATCAACGCGGCAAAGATTGTGAACAGTACTAGCTTTTTCATGGTTCCTCTCCTCAAGAAATCAAAATTTCCAACTACTAAAAATCCAACTACAAAACTCAATTGGCCGTTGCCGTGAAATTAATCACGGTGGTTATCGGCGTGCCGACTGCCGGACCGCCAGCGCCCGGCGCCGCCGTGGAAACAACCAAATCCAGGTTGTGTGCCACATCCGTGTTGTAAGTTCCGTTGTTCTGGATTGTTTGTGACGCAGTTGTCAGGGTCACTGTATCCACTTTGTAACTAAGACCAGTTGGCGCTGCGGCGGCAAGATTTGCCGTAAGCGTATAGGTATTGCTGTTGAGCCCGCCCTGGGTTACCTGCACATCAAACACTGTTCGCACGGTGTAATTTCCCGCAGTGACTGAAGGACGAGTCACACCGCCGGAGAGCGGCCCAAATGCTGAAACCGAACCAAAATTCAAGCTCGCGGCCGAAGTGCCCGGCGCGCCCAGCGTTGCGCCAGCAGGATCAGTATCAAATTGCAGCGTGATGCCGCTTTTATTAATCAGCGTGGCGTTAATCACGCCCGTTGCCGTGGTCTGGCCGAACGCCGCCCCACCCAGCAGCAGCGCCGCCACCACCAACTTCCCTATTGATTTGCTTTTGCTCAACATCTTTGCACCTTAATTTGCTGTTGCCAGAAAATTCACTGTTTCAAACAGCGTTTGTTGCGGGACGTTCTGGTTCACCAGCACGCCCAGGGTTTCCGTTACCGGACTCCCGTAATTATTCGTGTTCTGGATAGTGTTGAACGTAGTGCTCAGCGTGACCAGGTTCAAGCTCCAAAAAACATTGTTCGGCGGAGCGGTGGAAAGGCTTGCTGCCAACTGATAATTCGCGCTGGTGCTGTTTGCCTTTGTCACCACCACATCAAACGCGCTGCTTACAAAATAAAATCCAAGGGCGCGCAAAAAAGAAACGCAGGACTGGGTGTCCCCTGTGGTAAAGGAAGCCGTTCCCATATCCAGGCCAACGTTATTTGTACCTGCGTTGGTCAGCAGACAGAATCCATTTGTTCCCACAGCGGCATTGTCTTTGAAGACCAGCCCAATCGATCCCTGCACGCGGGCGTTTACCGTGAGTTTGCCTGTGTTCTGCGCCTGCGACCATGAGGTCACGAAAACAACAATGCAAAGCGCCAGCAGTGCCGGCTTTATTCGCTTTGTGTTGTTCTTCATCTTCATAAGCCTTATTGTTGCTTCGACCTCATTAATTCGCTGTCGCCAAAAAAGTAATCGTCTCAAACAATGTCTGCGCCGGGACCTTGCTCTGCACCTGCACCTGCAATGTCTTGGTAATCGGGGATCCATATGTGTCGGCGGCATCAAGTTGCGTGAAGCCCGTATTTGTCAAAGGCACGTTGTTGATCAGCCAGGCCACGTTAGCAGGCGGCGCGGTGGAAATCTCCGCCGACATCCGGTAGCTCGGGCTGCTGGTGTTGGACTTGCTCACCACCACATCAAACGCGCTGCTCACTTCATACGTTGAACTGGAAATATGCGAATAATTCACGCATGCGCTGTGCAGGTTTGCGGAGTGCGCGGCAACGCCAAGATCAAGGCCAACGTTGTTGGTGCCCGCATTCGTCAACGGGCAGAAACCCTGTGTCCCTACAGCAGGATTGTTTTGAAATATAAGGGTGATTGAGGACTGCACGCTCATGTTGATGCTGAGCTGTCCTGAACTGCTTTGCGCCCTGGCGCTTGCGGCTAAAAGACAAAGCACGCCCACCAGCTTGAGCTGTGCTTTCAGTTTGCCGAAATTGAATCCGCCGTTCATGATGCCAAAGCCATTTTCAAAGGTTGAGACATCCATGACCGTGACATTTGTCACGCATCTTATTGCCTGCCTGTGAACTGCTTTGCTCCCTCTGCAATCGGCCAGACAAGAAACTTCTTAAGTACAAAAGTCCATCCCGGAGTACATTTCTTGCGGCCTGGTACATTGGTCTTTCGTGATGACAAAAGTGTATGCGGAGTACCCGAATCCGCAAACGGTACTTCCGTCATCTCTTCAAAACATCCAAGGAAACGCTTTATTTTTGAGTGAATTACCTGAACTTTTCAGCACATACTAAAGCAGAAGGAGAGAATGTCTATAAGGTATTCCTTGCATTTGTACCGGAATAGTAATGGGAGGGGGAATGTTGATTTTCGATACAATAAGTCACGACTAAAGTTCCCGATAATAGCCATACCCCTGCAGGCAAAAGCTGCCCTTACTCATCTTTTCCTCATGTTCGAATAATGGAGGGCATTTTGGGCCCTTTCCAGGCTATCCACACGGCATAAAGGCATTTTCATTTAAAATACAAAAGCTAATTAAGGGCAGCCGATTACATTCGAGCACGAACTATGGATAAAGCCAGCGTCGCGAAGTTCAAAGAGCTTCTTACAAAAAAGCGCGAAGAATTGACTCACAGCCTTAGCCGCACCCAGGAAGATCAGGAAGGCCTGGATGCCGGCCGCGATGAAGGCGATCGCGCCACCGCCTCCATTTCCAAAGAAATGGCTTTCCGGCAAAAGGCGCAGGAGCGCGGATTGCTGCAACTTGTGGATGCGGCTCTCTCGCGCATTAACAACGGCAGTTTTGGCGAATGCCTGAACTGCGGGCAGGAGATCAGCGCCAAGCGTCTGACCGCCGTTCCCTGGAGCCTATATTGCATTACATGTCAGGAATTGATTGCCGAGCAGCGGTAAGAAAGTATCATCAGAGTTAGCGATTCCTATTCAACATCTTTATGAGGGTTGATCAGGTTTCTCTACTGAGCGCTCAATAAACCGCTTATACTAACTCCAACGCCTGACCTTCCTATGAGCCCTTGTTTTTCTCTGCCGCAAGTATTCCGGCCTGTTCTGTGCTTTCTTTTTCTACTGCCCTGTTTTGCGAATTGCGCCACGGCACAAACAGAATCGCAGGAACCGGATACTGACGCGCTTTTCGCCGCTTCTCCTTTTGACCAGTGGCAGCACGAAGGTTCCAGGCAGCAAATTCCCTGGCAGGTGCGCATCAGCAGGGACAAGCTTTCAATCCACCAGAGACTCATTACCAGCATTCAGGTCCAGGTGCCTGGGCCTGAGCTAATCAAGCGCAGCGCTGACCAGCAATTGATTTTATTTGTCCAAGTCAGTACGGGAGAGGGAGTGTCATTCCGCAATCACGGCCTGCTTGATCTGGCGAACATGAAGCCAGAGATGAAGAAAAGCGACCTGGAATTCTCCTGGATGGCTTTCGCGCTCCCCGGCCAGTATGAGATCTCGGTCGCGCTATGGGACAAAAAATCCGGCGAGCATAATTTCATGCGCCGACTCTTTCATGTGGACGCGTATAAAGATGATCCGCTTCCCTCCATGTGGCGTGGCCTGGATGCTTTTGAATTCTGGTCCACCAAGCGCGATGGGCCTGATTACATTTTCCACTCTGATATTGATGGGCGCCTGAATCTGCCACTGAAGACAAAACGCCCGGTCCGCTTGCAGGTGCTCATGGACATGAGCCCGACAGCGGAAATATTTCAGGGGAATTATGGCTATTACAACCACTATTTAGGCCTGGCTTTACCCATGTTTAAAGTCTTCAGCCAGATCACACCTTCCAATGGCTCTGTTGAACTGGAGGCGCTTGATTTGGTGCAGCGGCGAGTCCCCTTTGCGCAAAATGACGGCAAAGACCTTGATTGGCCGGCGCTGCGCAAAGCGCTCTCGCCAGACAACGGTCCTGGCGTTGTCAGTGTTAAAGACCTGAGGAAGCAGCAAAGTCCGGTGTTTCTACGCGAAGAGATTGTGCGCAGGCTCAAAGCAGACGCGGCACAGGAAAGTAAGCAACCAGAACGGCCGTTGCGCGTGATTGTTTTAATCGGCGGCCCAATGGATTTTTATGTGTTCCCGTCTTTGCCTGCTATTGAGACGGGATACGAGGAGGATTGCGTTATCTACTATCTGCAATTTGAGCTTTTTGAAGGCAAAGGATTGCACGGCGCAGCCGGTAACGTGGAGAAGATGTTGAAACCGCTGAAGGTACAAACATTCCAGATCAGGTCGGCAGACGACGCGCGGCATGCGCTAGCAAGAATGCTGGAAGAAGTGGGAAAGCTCTGACTAAAAAGCAGATGAAAGTGGTACGGTAAATAAGTCGCTGGCCCAGCCTGGCCCCTGCGGGTAATCTCAGGAAGCTTTATACCGCTCAAGTTCCACTGGTTCCCGGCAAACACCTTGCCAATCCCTGCAACTTACGAGATAATAACCACTTGCCCAGCATTTACTGGGCTTCCCAATCAGGAAAGGATTTAGTGCAACTGTGCTAATGATTCGATTGGCGCGTATTGGCGCGCGCAAACAACCTTATTACCGTGTGGTGGTGATTGACAAGGAGCGCGCCCGCAATGGCCGGTCCGTGGAAGTAGTGGGCCTGTATAACCCGCGTACCAATCCAACCACGATCAACCTGAAGCGTGACCGAATTGATTATTGGGTCTCCAAAGGCGCACAGCTTTCTGACACCGTAAGCCGCTTGCTGACAAAATCGCAGGCGACGACCACGGCGCCAGCAGCCTAGCCTGCAAGTTAGCTCTTCCCGGAATAGTAGTCAGAAGGTATAGGCCCCAACGCAAAATTGTGAAGGACTCCCCCTTATGACGGAAACGAGCGGCGATATGCGTATGCTCGTGGAGCAAATTGCGCAGGCTCTTGTGGACGCTCCAGAACAGGTTCAAGTGACCCCGGTTGAGGATGGCGATGCCACGGTGCTGGAACTGCGCGTGGCCCCAGCTGACCTGGGCAAGGTAATTGGACGGCAGGGACGCACTGCAAAATCAATCCGCACCATTCTTGGCGCGGCCAGCATGAAGTTTAAGAAACGCTATATGCTGGAAATTATTGAGGAAGAAGATGCCGCGTCCGGATCATCCGCATAAAGCTGTGGTTTCTCGTCTGTGAGCTTGTCCCCTGAGAACACCGGTGAGCAGCAGTTTATCACCCTTGCGCGAGTCATCAAGACGCAGGGGCGCAAAGGTGAAGTGGCGGCAATGCTTTCCACTGATTTCCCTGAGCGGTTTGCCACCCGGCGAAAACTGTTCGCTTTGAGCGATACGGCAGCGAAACCGGGCCGGGGCGCTCCGCAGCCGGATGAACGCCGCGAGTTGCAACTGGAAGAACATTGGTTTCACAAGGGCATGGTGGTTTTAAAGTTTGCCGGCGTGGACTCAATCAATGACGCGGAAACGCTGATCGGCTGCGAGATCCAGATACCGCGGAGTGAGCGCGCGGAATTGGAAGCAGGCGAATTTTATGTAAGCGATCTAGTCGGCTGCCAGGTTTTTGATGCAGGGCGTGAAATTGGCCGGATCAAAGATGTGCAGTTTGGCAGTGGAGAAGCCCCGCTGTTGCTGGTGCAGGGAGCAAAGGAATACATGGTCCCTTTTGCCTCAGCTTACATTGAAAAGATTGCGCTGGAGCAGAAACGCGTGGAGATGAAGCTCCCGGAAGGTCTGCTGGAACTGGATGCGCCGCTGAGCCAGGAAGAAAAGCAGCGGCAACACAAGAATTTTTAGGTCTGCCGATGAAGTTCGAGATCGTCACCATTTTTCCGGACTTCTTTCGCGGGCCGCTGGATTACGGCATTGTGCGCAGGGCGCGCGAGGCTGCGTTCATTGAAATCCTGATGCATGATCTGCGGGCCTTTACCACGGACCGCCACAAGACGGTGGATGACCGTCCGTTTGGCGGGGGTGAAGGCATGGTGCTGAAGCCGGAACCGCTGTTTGCCTGCATTGAGTCTCTGGGCCTGCTGCCGCGTGAAGAGCGAATGGTCCCGGGCGCAAAGGAGACGGTAATTCTTCTTTCGCCACAGGGACAGATGTTCACGCAAAGCATGGCTGAAGAGCTGGCGCAAATGGAACGGATTGTAATGATTTGCGGCCGCTATGAAGGCGTGGATGAGCGGGTAGCGGAAAGCCTGGCTGATCGCGAGGTTTCCATTGGCGA
>DASRCD010000024.1:0-7433 GCA_035653315.1 Candidatus Angelobacter sp. | reverse complement strand
AGATTCCAGACTGGTCAGTACTGGCAGATGGCTATGCAGTGCAGCAGGTTTTTGGCAACCTCATGAGCAATGCATTGCGTTATGCACAGAGTGGAAAAAAGATTGTTATCGGCGCGCATGAGCAGGCCGGCGGCATTGAGTTTTTTGTCCGCGACTTCGGCCCGGGCATCGCGTCAGAACACTTACCGCGCATTTTTGAACGTTTCTATCGCGTAGATAAAGCGCGTTCGCGTGAAAGCGGCGGCACTGGGCTGGGTCTGGCCATTGTGAAACACATTGTGCTCAACCACGGAGGAACTGTTCGCGTGGAAAGCGCCGTGGGCCACGGCTCTACATTTTTCTTTTTACTGCCAAAAGCATAAGCAAGCCGCATGGATAAAATTCAGTTTCTCAGGCAATTCCCCTTCATTGACACTGTTCAATTCTCTTTCACTGGCACAGTCCAATAGAGAAATGCAACGTTCAGTTTGCATAAAGCCCTTAATTTCTTTAACAGTCATTTAACACTCGTTTGGTAGGTTTTCCTCGTAAAGCTTTGGTCAAAACTGTTGAGGAGGAAACATGAGATTGAGATTTTGTATGGCACTCGCGCTTATTGCTGCTCTTGCAGGTGTAAGCAGCGCAGAAACAACCCTGACGGGAGCGGGCGCCACGTTCCCTAACCCGATTTACCAGAAATGGTTCAGCGAGTATCACAACGCCCACAATGACGTGCAGATCAACTATCAGTCCATTGGCAGCGGCGGCGGCATTCAGCAGCTTACGTCTGGAACAGTGGATTTTGGCGCCAGCGACGGCCCAATGACAGATGAGCAACTGTCAAAGATTTCAGGGAAAGTCTTTCATATCCCGACTGTGCTTGGCGCAGTTGTTCCCACTTACAACATTCCCGGCGTAAATGCTGAGATCAAGTTTACCGGTCCGGTGCTTGCCGATATTTTCCTGGGCAACATTAAAAAATGGAACGATCCCAAGTTGGCGAAAGATAATCCCGGCATTAAGTTCCCGGATGCCGACATTATTGTTGTACATCGCTCTGACGGCAGCGGCACCACGTATATCTTCACTGACTTTCTTTCCAAAGTGAGCCCGGAGTGGGCGCAGAAAGTGAAAAAGGGGACCTCAGTGAACTGGCCTGTGGGGCTCGGACAGAAAGGCAATGAAGCAGTTGCCGGAACAGTAAAGCAGACCGAAGGCAGCATCGGCTATGTTGAGCTGATCTATGCGCTTTCCAACAAGATGGCGTATGGCACTGTACAGAATGCGGCGGGCAAGTTCATTAAAGCGAGTCTTGAAACCGTAACGGCGGCCGCGGCCTCAGTAAAAGACATGCCGGATGATTTTCGTGTTTCCATCACGAACGCGCCTGGCCCGAACGCATATCCAATCAGCAGCTTTACATGGCTGTTGGTTCCCGCCGAGTGGAGTGACGCAGGCAAAGAAAAAGCCTTCGTTGATTTCCTGACCTGGATGGTGGACAAAGGCCAGACCATGACTTCTGCCCTGGACTACGCTCCATTGCCCAAAAACGTGGCGGAGAAAGTAAAAGCCCGGATCAAGCAAGTGAAGGTTGGTAACAATAAACAGGCAACAAAGTGATCAGCCAAGCGCAGCACTCTTACACCAAGCCGCCAGGCGCGGGGCGGCCATGCCTGGAGTGCCATAAGTTGTGACTCTTCCTTAACTCCTTCTGAGCGCCGGTTTTACCAATCGGCGCTCTTTTTTTAACAATGTATTAATAATCCTCTGCTAGCTTCCAACCATGCAGACAATGCCTGAGCCCATGCGTTCGCGCAACACTGAAAGCCCTGACGAGCATGAAATGACGGAATCCATTGCAAGTACTGAAGCACTGAAAGTTGTGCCAAAAAGCCGTGTGGGGACCCAGGACAATATCTGGGCTGATGTGGTATTCCGCTCAGTCGTAATTTTTTGTGCTGTCGCATTGGTGGCCTCTGTCGGCCTGATTGTAGTTGAGCTCTTAAAAGAATCACATGTCTCCATCAGCAAGTTTGGGTTCAGCTTCTTAATCAAGCAAGTTTGGGACCCGGTGAATGAAGATTTTGGGGCCCTGCCTTTTATCTACGGCACTATTGTCTCTTCCATCGTCGCCCTGATCATTGCGGTTCCACTCTCTATTGGCACAGCGCTCTTTCTTACTGAATTATGCCCTCGCCAATTACGCGGGATTTTTTCTCTGCTGGTAGAGCTACTGGCGGCGATCCCCAGCGTGATTTACGGACTGTGGGGCATCTTTGTTCTGGCTCCATTTCTGCGCGCCTATGTACAGCCGTTCCTGGCAAAGTATTTTGGCTGGACTGGACTGTTTAGCGGCCCCAAGTACGGCTATGGCATGCTTGCCGCCGGGGTCATTCTGGCGATCATGATTCTGCCTATTATCGCCTCAATTACCCGCGAGGTAATTACCGCTGTGCCGCGCGTACAACGCGAAGCTGCACTGGCGCTGGGCGCAACCAAATGGGAGATGCTGCGCATGGCCGTGTTGCGCAATGCGCGTCCGGGAATTTTTGGCGGGGTGATTCTGGGATTAGGGAGGGCTTTGGGAGAAACCATGGCCGTGACCATGCTGATCGGCAATCGCGCGGAAATTGCCCGCTCCCTTTTTGCACCGGGAAATACTCTGGCCAGCGTAATTGCCAATGAATTTACTGAGGCTGTAGGAAATGTTTATCTCAGTGCGCTGGTAGAAATGGCCCTGGTTTTATTCGTAATAACCTTGATCGTTAATGCGCTCGCCGGTTTGCTTGTCTGGTCGATTACCCGGGGAATGCCTTCGAGGGCTCTTGCTTAAATCTTCACAAAACATCTCAGTACGCAGGCGGGTCACAAACTGGCTGGCGCTGGGCTCCATCTGCCTGGCCACCTTCATTGTGACTATTCCTCTCTTTCTGATTCTGGGCACCGTGATTACGCGTGGCATCGGCGCGCTGAATTGGGATTTTCTCACCCAGATTCCCAAGCCTATTGGCGAGACCGGCGGCGGCATGGCCAATGCAATCGTAGGTTCCATTGAGTTGCTGGCAGTGGCCAGCCTGATTGGCGTTCCGCTTGGAATTGGCTCGGGAGTTTTTCTTGCGGAATACGGCAGAAACAAATGGGGCAACATGGTGCGCTTCACCGCCGACGTATTGAACGGCGTGCCCTCCATTGTCATCGGGTTAACGGCTTACGCTCTGGTGGTTGTAGTGCAAAAGCACTTTTCACTTCTTGCCGGCAGCGTGGCGCTTGGCATCATGATGGTTCCAACCATCTGCCGCACCACGGAAGAAGTATTGCTCCTGGTCCCGCAAGCCATCCGTGAAGCTGCGCTGGGATTGGGGATTCCCAAATGGCGGACCATACTTTCGGTTGTTCTTCGGACCGCAAGCGCCGGAATTGTTACCAGCATTATGCTGGCATTTGCCCGTGTTGCCGGTGAAACCGCGCCACTCATGTTCACCGCCTTCGGCAATCAGTATTGGAGCAAGAGCATTAATCAGCCAACAGCGGCCCTACCCCTGCAAATTTTTACTTATGCGATCATGCCTTATGAACAAGCGCATGCCCAGGCCTGGACTGGAGCTTTGGTATTGATTTCTCTGATTATGTTTACCGTTATTCTGTTCCGGTTCATTTCCAGCCGGAGCACAATCAAGGGGGCCAGCTAATGGAAGCTGCCGGCATTCATGTCAAGGATTTGAACGCCTGGTTTGGAGCAAAACAGGCGCTTCATGGCATCGGCATGGAAATTCCTGCCAAGAAAGCAACTGCTATCATCGGGCCTTCCGGCTGCGGAAAATCAACTTTTGTCCGCTGCCTGAACCGTATGCATGAAACCCTGCCAGACGCTCGCGTGGAAGGAAAAGTTTCCATCGGGGACCTTGATGTTTATGGGCGAGGCGTTTCTCCGGTCTGGATCAGGCGGCGCGTGGGCATGGTTTTTCAAAAACCAAATCCGTTCCCCACCATGTCAATCTACGATAACGTTGCCGCGGGATTAAAACTAAACGGATTTCATAACCGCCATGAACTCGATAACATTGTGGAGCGCTCCCTGCGTCATGCCGCGCTTTGGGATGAAGTAAAAGACGACCTGAAAAAGAAATCGGGGGCCAGCCTTTCCGGCGGACAGCAACAGCGCCTTTGCCTTGCGCGCGCTTTAGCAGTGGAACCGGAGGTTTTGTTGATGGACGAACCGGCTTCCGCGCTTGATCCTATTTCCACGGCAAAAATTGAAGACCTGATTTTTGAATTAAAGAAAGAATATACGGTTGTAATTGTTACTCACAACATGCAGCAGGCAGCGCGCGTGGCGGATTTTACTGCTTTCTTTCTCATGGGCTACATGGTGGAACTTGATAAAACGGAAACCATGTTCACCAAGCCTTCCGACAAGCGCACGGAAGACTACATTACCGGGAGGTTTGGATGACGCGCACGCGGTTCCATCAGGGACTTGAAGATTTAAAACAAAGATTGCTTGCCATGGGCGGCCTGGCTGAGCAGGCCGTGGAGCGCGCAGTCCGCGCTTATCAGACTCGCGACCTCTCCGTCTGCGAAGTTGTATTGCGCGACGAAGCAAAAATTAACGCTGCCGAGCGCGACGTGGACGAAATGTCCATTGACTTGCTGGCGATGCAGCAACCGATGGCCATTGATCTGCGCTTCATTGTTGCCTGCATCAAGATTAATGCCGATCTTGAGCGTGTGGGCGATCAGGCCGTAAACATCGCCGAAAGAGTAATGGACCTTTCAGCGCGGCCCGAACCCGTGTTGGACGTGGACATTCCACGCATGGCGCAGCTCAGCATCAGTATGGTCCGTGACGCCCTGAACGCCTTTCTTGCTGCCGACGTGGAAATGGCGCAATCGGTTCTGGAGCGCGACGATTTGGTGGACAACATGAACCGGGAAATCTTTGAAGCTGTTGATTTCGCGATGGGCAAGCCCGGCAACAATCACAGGAGCCTGCTGGATACTTTAATCGTTGCCCGAAACCTGGAGCGCGTGGCCGACCATGCCACAAACATCGCTGAAGACGTGATCTTCTGGGTACGCGGCGCAGACGTAAGACACCATGCGCAAGGCTGATCGCGCACATAAATATATCTGTTAAAGCTGCACATTGTGCTGCGTTGAACCGGTTCGCTATTTATTATCAAAAAAAACGATAGAATGGATCTGCGACGGAAATCTACGGGAAACGGCGCCAAGCCTGATCCTGCTTTGCCTATGAACCGGTCAGTTGCAGATCCTTCTTTTTACATCAATCGTGAAAGTTCATGGTTGGCTTTTAACTGGCGTGTGCTGGAAGAAGCTGAAGATCAGCGCAATCCCCTGCTGGAAAGAGTCAAATTTCTCGCTATTTCAGCCAGCAATCTAGACGAGTTTTTTGAAGTGCGCGTGGCTGCTCTATTGCAGCGCATTGAAGAAGGTTTTATTGATTCCGGCCCTGATGCTCTTACCGCACAGCAGGAACGTGAGCTGATTGCACGGGAAACCCATGAGTTTGTGCGTGAGCAATACGAATGCTGGAATGAGAGACTCCTGCCGGCGCTGGCACAGGAAAACATCCGCGTTCTGGACCTGAAAGACCTCTCTCCTGAACAGGAAGCGTTCATTGACAGCTATTGTGAAAAAGAGGTTGATCCGCTGCTCACGCCGGTTACAGTGGACCCTGCGCATCCGTTTCCCCGGGTACTGAATAAGGCGCTTTGCATTGCTTTGCTGCTGAAGCGCAAACGCCGGGCCAGCGGCACGTATATGGGTGTGATCACTGTTCCGCGCGCTCTTCCGCGACTGGTGCGGCTGCCATCAAAAATCGGCAATGATTACGTCTTTTTAGCCGACCTTCTGACTTATCACGCAGCCAGCATGTATCGCGGGTATGACATTGTCTCAGCCGCTTCTTTTCGCGTAACACGGAACAGCAATCTCTACCTGGAAGAAGAAGAGTCGCGCAACCTGCTGGAATCTGTGCGAACAGAACTGCACCGCAGGCGCAGAGGAGATGCGGTACGCCTTGAGATTGATGCCAGCGCAAGCCAGGAGATTGCCCGGCGATTGCAGCAGACCTTTGAATTGGAGGATTGGCAGATCTTCTACACGGAAGGTCCGGTGAACCTCTCGCGTTTGTTTAATTTTTATGAAATCCAGCGTCCAGCCCTGAAATATAAAACGTTTATACCGCGAGAGCTGCGCCTTCCTCCCAGCAGTATGAATATGTTTGCTGAATTGCGCAAACATGACATTCTGCTTCACCATCCTTATGATTCATTTGATGCGGTAGTGGATTTCATTCAAAGCGCGGCCATTGATCCTGACGTGATCTCATTAAAGCAGACAATCTATCGCACCAGCCGCGATTCACCTATTGTTGGAGCATTGATTTCCGCCGCCACGGCGGAAAAAGAGGTCACGGCCGTTCTGGAATTAAAAGCCAGATTTGACGAGGCTTCCAATATTCAATGGGCGCGCACGCTGGAAGATGAAGGGGTGCAGGTTTATCACGGTTTGGTGGGCTTGAAGACGCACTGCAAGCTTTGTCTGCTGGTGCGCCATGATCCTGACGGAGTAACGCGCCGGTACGCGCACATCGGTACAGGCAATTACAATCCGTTCACTGCCCGCTTCTATACTGACGTAAGCTTGCTTACGTCTTCACCGGAGATCACTTCAGCAGTTCACTCAGTCTTTAATTATCTGACCGCCTACTCTGAAGCGCCGAGCTATGTTCCGTTGGCAATCTCACCTGTTGATCTCGCGGCTTCGTCCCTGGCGCATATACATCGTGAAGCTGAGCATGCCCAGAATGGCCGGCCGGCGAGAATTATTGCCAAAATGAATTCCCTGCTGGACAAGAATGTGATCCAGGCATTGTATAAAGCGTCACAGGCGGGAGTGAAAATTGATCTTACAGTACGCGGCATGTGCGCTTTGCGGCCCGGAGTGCCGGGCATCAGTGAAAATATTGTCGTGAGAAGCGTGGTAGGCAGGTTCCTGGAGCATAGCCGCATCTTTTATTTTGAAAACGGCGGCAATGATGAAATTTATATTTCCAGCGCGGACTGGATGCCGCGCAATCTTTACGAACGCGTGGAAGTCCTCTGCCCCGTCCTTGATCTCTCTTTAAAACAGCGTTTAAAGGATGAAATATTGGCCGCATACTTGGCCGATAATGTGAAAGCGCGATTCCTGGACCGCAATGGCAGGTATTCGCGTATTCCTTTGCGCAAAGGGCAAGAGCCATTTTCCGCACAGGATTTTCTGATTGCTGTAGCCGAAGGCACGGCCACGGCCGCCGATATTCCGGAGCCAGTTACACCTCGCCCAAGACGGGCGATTCGTAGAAGAAAGAAACAGGTTGTGCACCGATAGTTTATGATCCTCTATTTTTTACGCCATGCCTCAGCCGGTAAAACCATGCTCAACCC
>DASRCD010000023.1:0-5503 GCA_035653315.1 Candidatus Angelobacter sp. | reverse complement strand
CTTGTCCGAAACCTCGTAGCCATTTATAGGTAACGATCGCTTGCCCGTGAGAAGTGCGAGAACGATGTCATGCCACCAACCTTCCAAACGTTCGAATACGAAAGCCCTATATTCCCGCCTGATGCTGCGCATGTACCTATCTCTTATAAGATTAGGGATATCGTCGATCCTGGGAACGCGATCAAAGATCGTGATTCTTCTCCAAAAGTCAATTTGTTCCGATTCGGTTAGCGTGTGAAGCTGCTGCGCAATCTGCTGAATGAGCTCCGATTTCGTATCTGCCAAAGCCGCATCGGCTAAAGTGGTGAGTGTCGGATCATCTGCTGACCGAATGATTGCAATTGGGAGAAACTCTTTCAAAAATGAAGTTTCGGAGACCTCATTTGTAGTAAAGAGATAAAATCGGTGCGTCGATTGGATCCGACCGCTATCCTTGTAACGGGTAAGCCAGATCCGGACGGATTTCCAGAAGTCGATTGATAGGTTAGTGAGCCGCTCTCCCTGGGCCTTGTGCTTAAGAGAACTGAGAGTCTTTCGTCCGTCAGCATCTACGAAGTCGAGATCATCATCTTTTTCAACGAAGACTGAAGTCTCCTCTGGCAACTGCAACATCTGAAGAAGTGCGAACCTCGGTTGGTAAAGATAGCCAAGCCCTTGTTCACCGGCTGAAAACCGATCAGTTCTGTCTGCAGTCATCTTGCACCAGTTTCTGGATTTTAAATTGGGTTCGAGTATCCACTGAGGTGTGACGCAGATAGTGAGACAGTATGATTCTTTTCCAGGTAGGTTCTTTCAATGGAACTCTCCAAAGCAAATAAAGCTACCAAGAGCCAGAGTAAACAGGACTAACTGACTAGGACTCTTGCAGTTGATTACTGTTGTAGCGGCTATGGATTATAGCTGATGAGACTTCGGTGCGGTTAGTAGTTTTTTAAGTATTTCGAGCACCGCTTGCGACAAATGCCTTGATTTTTGCGTGCAGAATATGATCAGAGTAACCGCATGCAAGAATAGTTAAGCCTTTATTCTCTTCATTGCTTGTCTCCACGTACGCCAGACTAGAAACACAAGCTCTGATGAAGGTGGTAATATCTTTCTTACCATTTGCTGCACGATCTTGAGCTCATCACGAAGTCCAAATAGATCTCAATTATTTCTTTTCCGCCCCAACCATTCCCGCATCAATCTCTCTGGCTGCCTTCAGGCCTGATTCGTACGCTCCGGGATATGATCCGTTATAGATGGCGCGGGCGGTCCCTTCTCCGGCGAAAAACAGCCGTTTTATTCCGCTTGTGTCATCCACCGGTTCTGCCAGGATCTCGCGCTGGTACCAGCCTCCGGGCGCGGCCACGGAATAGGCGCCGAAGGAGGTTGCATCCAGGCTCCAGCGCGTTAGCTGGATGCCCCCTTCCTGAATGTCCTGGTCAATCTGTTGATCACCGGACATATTAGCAAGAGCAGATTTGGTGATGGCAATGGAAAGATCGTCACATTGCGGGTTGCTCCTGCCGGAACCCTGCTCCATGTTTTCACAACGTTTCTCCAGCGCCCTGGCCCAATCTCCGCCAAAGAAGCCGATAGCAATGTTTTTATTCAGGGGCTTGATGACAAAACCCATCACCACCCGCGTTCCATCCACAAGCGGAAGATGCTGCTTCTTCGCAAAGCCCAGCGCCTCGCCGGAAAGGTCGCCTTCATAGAGCAGCCATGAGTTCATTGCCTCAGCCGGAAAAATATCCCGATTGAGCGGAATAATCACCTTCTGCATGTTGCCCATCTGCAAATGATCAATCGCTGCAAGTTTCTCTTTCGGCAGTTCCGGCTGGAACGCAATCTTTCTTTTCTTCAGCACCCCAACTGAGACGGTAATGAGCGCTGTGGCGCCGCGGAAAACTTTGCCTCCGGCACTCACTTGTACGCCATTCGCGGAGTACGCGACCGCCGTGACCGGCGAGTTCAGGCAGACCGGCAGCCCCTCTCCAAGCTTTTCAACCACTGCACCCATGCCTTTGTCGATGAGGTCATCTTCTCCGGCTGCAAAGTGTGCGCCGTCAACGGCGGAGGTCTTGCTCAGTTCAGCCGCGCTCTCCAGCGGACCGGCATTGGCGATCAGCAAAGGAAGAATATCTTTGAACTCTCTGGCATGAGGTACGTAGCGTTCTGCCACGTCACTTGTAACAAGTAAATCTTTATCCGCTCTTGCGCAGAATTCCCTGGAAGAAGGAACGTGTCCACGGCAAAGATCGCTTCGGCGAAGCTGAGAAATCTTGCTGAAGGGAATTCTGCGTTCCAGATCTTTGCAAATCTCCTTCCGGGGTACGTGGTTTTTGTATTCGCTGCACGCAAACTCAGCCAGTGCGTGCTGGTCCTCTACAGACGTAGCGCCCAGTTCCACCCCATGTTCGTATTTTTCCACGGCATTGTCGAAGATTTTCTTCTCCTGCTCGCTGGCTTTCCTGCCATTGATAAAGTAAGGCAGGTCAAGTTCGGTGCGCACACGCTGGAAGCCCATCCCGTCCACCAGCGGAGTGAGCGGGTTGGTGGGAATGCCGTGAAGCCATGCGCCTCCGTAATCGATGGGGACCTTGTCATCTCCGATATAACCGACATACGCCCGGCCGCCTATGCGATTGTTCGCCTCAAGGATAAGGACCGAGTGATTCAAGTGCTGCAGTTCTCTTGCCGCACTAAGTCCCGCAATTCCCGCCCCAACGATGATTACGTCATATCGCTGCTCCGTGAATTGCACGTTGCAAGATGGTTCGTTCAACAAATGGAGGTTAGTATTCTGCGCGGCCAATTGCGGACACATCGTCGCAACGGCAAACACAAATGCCATGTTAAGAAGAACCAAGGCTGGCAATTTGAACTTGAATCCTGCCGGTCGCAGGCGTAAATCCACAGTGAGAAGAGAGCCGATCCTCTTTAGCATGGAGAATCCTTACATTTCGAAATTGGTTGAATTGTATCCCACGCTTCAGCGCCGTGAGGTAATTATGCTAAGCGCAGTTCCAGAGTTACTGTGTCATGCACCCGGGTGGAGTAGGCATTTATGCCTGCGGTATGCTGGTTGAAAATTGGCTTCAGCAACTGAGGTAAGGCCGTTAAGGTACAGCATCTCTGAAGCCGCTCCAAGCGCAGCAATTCAAACATGCGGCAGAACTATTTGTTCGTCACCCCCACTACCGCTTTCAACGCGTTCATCGTGACAGGTTCCAGCAGAATGTCATGCTCCAGTCCAGGTGCGATGGTCAGCGCCACGTGACTTCCATGGCTTCGCAGCGCTTCGGCATAGTGTTCACTTATCTCCGGTGGGGCCACGGGGTCTTTGCTGCCTACCAGCAGTTGCACATGAATAGAAGGCGGGACCTTGCTTGCCAGATCGATAGGTGAAAGGCTTTGGATGGGCGCTGACCAGATTGGATTGTTGTTCTGCATTTGCTGCATGTGCTTGCGCCATGCTGTCAGGTCGCAAGGGCAGGAGACCATCAATGCCGCATCTACTGCGGAAGGCCACCGGCCCAGTAAATCGCCGGTGATGGCCGCGCCGCCGGAGTGTCCAATCAGCACTGTGCGCACGGGATGGAACTTGTTCTTTAACTGCTCGATTGCCTGAGCTACAGCATCAACTACCTGAGGCGTGTAGTTGTCGCCGGTTGTCAGTCCTCGCTCGCCTTCAGATTGTTCACCCGTACTGTCCCTGTAGCCTGGGCGCAAAAGCGCCGCGACAACCAGATTATCCATCTGCATTGAGGCGTTCTGGGCAAAGACATAGTGGTAGGTGGTAGCCGGGATCGCCCGCACTCCCAGCAGGTCGCCATGGAGCACCACAACCAATACCGGGCGGCTGCTCAATTTTACGCTGCGATAAATTTTGGACTTCAGGCGCAGCCCATTCGCCTTGGTCCACAGGGTCTCTCCGCTTTGCGCGGATGTATCTGCGGGTTTCTGTTGGGTTGATTGCCGGCACGCCCCCAATGCGGAGACACAACAAATGAAAACGATTAGCTTTATCCAGAAAAAATGGTTCTTAAAACTGCGCATGCAAGGGCAGTATATCCAAAACCTTACATCAATACTGCCCTTGCCAGATGAGCAGCCATTATCTTCTCTCGCGGCGGCGGACTTCATGCCGTTCAATGCGCGGTCCCGGACGCGGGGCCCAGGCGCGGGCGTACGGATGAACATAATAGCGCCGGTTCTCCCAACTTCTGTTCCACGGCGTACGGTCAAAGAATATGTTGTGCGTGCGCCATTCAAAGGCCGGACGCGTCCATCCCCACGGAGCAAATGCTCCACCCAGCACAATGGCAGGGCCAAAGTGGATAGCGCCGCCTACAAAAAATCCTGGCCGCGGCCGTGCATAGACAAGGAAGGGATCGTAAGTCGGAACATAAATATACGCGGGATTGGTGGGCAAAATTTCAACGTAGCCGCCGGAATCAACCACCCGGTCATAAGGATTACTTTGCAGGTAGCCATAGTCTCGCGCTTGCTTGCGCATGCGCTGGACCGCATCCATCACATCGCTGCGATCAGCCAGGACCGCATCGCCTAATTGCTGTGTCCAGTTAGGATCACGCGCCATCGTGTCCAGCACGGAAGGAAAAGGTAACAGCGCCAGGACTGACGGGTCCCACGGCAGGTTATCTTCCTGGATTGCATTGGCCAGCGCTTCACCCTTTAAATCGCTGTGCTGGTCCGCCCAGTTTGCCGCTTCAGGAACCTGGTCAGGAAAGGTTGAAGCTGTGAGCACGTGGGCCAGCAAGGGGTCCGGGTACAACGCGATCCTGGCTACAAGTTGATCAAGTTGATTGGCCGGCAGCGGCGGTGGCGGCGCAGCCTGTGGCTGTTCTGCTTCTTGGTTATACGCCGGCGGTGGCGGCGGAGGATTGTATTGGGGCTGATTGTATTGAGGCTGGTTGTATTGCGGTTGAGATTGATTCGATGGCGGAGGCGGAGCGTTGTACTGGGGCTGAGACTGATTTGGCGGCGGTGGTGGAGCATTATATTGAGGCTGGGCTTGCGCGGAAAAAACTATTACAAGTAAGAGAAGAAATATTTGCGCCGCAAATACAGGTATTCCATTCGCTCCCCCAGCAACTTGGAAGCGAGAATCGCACTCTGGCGATTTCTTTAAAGCCTGTCTTGGTTGGCTTATAAAAACCTGCTTGATATGGATCATGCGCACCTCTTTCAACAAACACAATAAATATGTGGAGTGAACTTATAAGTAGGATGCGAATTTCCGCTGAGGTGAAACGCCAGAGGGTACTGTGAAGTTTTGTTTATAAATCGACTAACCACGCATTATCGGCGGCAAATCCATTGTTAATTGCCGGTGTACAAACTTATTCCGCATGCAGTACTTCCGTTGGCTCAATGCGCGTGGCGCGCCACGCTGGAACGTAGCTCGCCAGCAGGGCGATGATGGTAAGAATTACTATGACACCGGCAAAGATGAACGGATCAAGCGGTGAAACGTCATACAGAAAGCTGCTCA
>DASRCD010000022.1:0-5154 GCA_035653315.1 Candidatus Angelobacter sp. | reverse complement strand
TACTTTTCGCTTCCTGGCCAGTCTGTGCGTACGAGGCAGAATGGCGAATAATCGCTCTGTACGCAGAGGAAACGTTTCCACATCGTGGCCGCGCATGGGGAGCGCGAGAATCGCAAGATCGATTTGCCCGGCACGAAGCCGGTCCATTAATCGCGCGGTAACATCTTCTACTACGTTGATAGTGGCTTGCGGATACTTGCGGGAAAACAATGCCACCGGCAAAGGCAGAAAATATGGGGCAATGGTGGGAATTACGCCGATAGAAACAGGCCCGGAAACCGCGGACTGGCGTTCAGCAACCTCTTCCTTCGCAGCCTTGAGTTCGCCCAAAATGGCACGCGCACGGGGAAGAAATACCTGTCCAAAGCCTGTAAGGCGTACGGTGCGTCCCAACCTGTCGAAAAGACGGACACCCAGTTCTTCCTCTAATTTCATGATTTGCTGCGATAAAGAGGGTTGCGCCACTTGCTCGCGTTCAGCGGCGCGCGTGAAACTGCCGGTCTCAGATACTGCGCAAAAATAGCGTAGCTGATGGACTTCCATAGTCAGTTCCTATCAAACTCAGTCCAATTATATATTGGACAGATGGAACAATCGCCAGTATTTTCATCACATTGATCAATCCGACTTCAACATGGGGGTTGAAGCGCAGGTATTGGTCCTAGACTGGCTCAAGACATGTCCGTAATCAACGTGCAGGAATCATTTTTGAATGTAGCTTTGGCAAGCGGGAAGCACATTACCGTTCACTTGCTGAATGGCGCAAAAGTCTCTGGCAACGTTCGTTCTTTTGATAAATACTCAATCGTGCTGGAAACAAAAACGCAGGAGCAGTTGATTTTCAAGCATTCCGTTTCCGCCTTGCTGGTCTGCTGCAGAAATAAGCAGTGCACTGACCGATGTCATAACGGGGCTTCAACGGCTGAACGCGATTAACAGTTCCTTTTCACCATTCTTGCGCATGTCTGCACTTGCACATTGAATGTGATGAAATTGCGCTTAGCTCCGGGAATGTTTTATCAGCGATTTTGTTTCATTGTAAGACTCATGCCGTCCTGGCAATCTCAAATAGATATTCCACGTAAGACATGGCGGCTCCATCCATTCCCTGGACTTTCGGATTGCTGGATTCAATCACGTAGTACTCATTCGGCGCATGCGCGCCATTGCCATGTCCCAGCCCGAAATGTCCTGCTGGTAGCCGCAACGGTTCACCTGTAAAAACATAGCCGGGCCATGATCCGGCAAGGCGCGGCATCACAATTGGATCAATACCCGACCGTTTATATACCGCGGTTTCAGCATGGACAATGGCGGAATCCGCCGGTGTTGATGTGGGATCGTAGCCGCCCGTCATATTGACTTCAATATCGCCAAACCCATTTTTAGCCAGGTGCGCTTTCAGCTTGGCCAATGTGTCTTCGGCCGTCATGTCTGGAACAAGACGCATATCGATTTTTGCAACGGCGCGATGCGGGAGAATGGTTTTTCCTCCCGGCCCGGTATAGCCGCCCACCAGGCCTTCAATATTGATCGTAGGCTTTGAAACCAGCAGTTCCAGCGACTGCTCAAAATTCACGTCGTGCACCCAATGCTCGACGCCCATTTGTTTCTTGAGTGAAGCTTCATCCAATCTTCTTGTCGCTTCCGCGATCATCGCTTTTTCCTGCGGTGAAATGGGCCGGGCTTTGTCTGCAAAGCCGGCAACTGCGGGATCGTTACCATCTTCTGAAACCAGGGTGTTTAAGGCCTTCACCAGGTGCCATGCGGGTGAATCAAGCCGGGCTTTATTGCTGGAATGGATGTCGGCTTTCGCCCCGCGCCCCCACTTTTCTCCGCTTGAAACCAGTTCCAGTTCAATGACGCCTTTCGCGCCCAGAAAAGACGTGACTTGCCCATCGGGATCTTGTGATGCAAAAGGCATAAAAATCCCCACGGTCTTTTTCAGCGCCGCCAGTATCTCTGGCTTGTGCACCACCTGATGAAAGTGTGGCGACCCAATCTCTTCTTCGCCTTCAGCAACAAAAACCAGATTCACAGGGAGCTTGCGTCCCGCGCCGCGGATGGCATGCAACGCGGCCAGGAATGATGCTTCCGGCCCTTTCTGGTTTACCGCACCTCGCCCAACCACAACCTTGCCGAACCCTGGTTTATCCACCAACCGCGCCTCCCATGGCGGAGACGACCATTCCGAAGGGTCCACCTGCTTTACGTCATACATAAAGTAAAGACCAAGTGTTTTGGGTGCGCCTGCATCCAGTGTGGCAAAAATTCCCGGCTGGCCATCGGTAGGGACCTTTGTCACCTGCTGGAACCCTGCTTCGCGGAGCATCTGCATCATCAGGTCACAACCTTCATTCATGCCGCGATTTTCAGCGGCAATGGAGGGCTGCTTCATCCAGGTCTGTAAGCGCTGGACAGATTCATCGTGGCGCCTGGTAATCTCCGAGCGGATGGCAGAAAAATCTTCGTCGAACGCAGTAGCGCCAATTGCCGGAAAGAGTCCCCGTTCTTCAGCTTGTGCCCAGCGTGGAAGCGCCAGCGTTACTGCTCCTGCCGCTGCTCCGGTTAAAAAGCTACGGCGCGCAACCTGTACTGCATCATGCCGAATCATTTCTCCCCGCTTGGAGGGATTGCACCTGCGATCGTCCGCCATTTCTGTGTCTCCTGTTTTTGTCGTACGATTTGTGCGGCGGATTATAAGACATGCCAGCCACAAATGCACACAGAATAAGTTCTATGCTGCGGCGTTCCCGACCAGCATAAAAGGCGCCCAATAATAAGGATGTGGATAGCGGACTCGCAGCTCTTTCATTGCATCTTGCAGTGCAAGCGCCCGGTTTTTTCGGTTTAAATAGTGCCCATAAAAGCTCCGCATAAGGTCTGCGGTTGTGCCGTCATTCACGTCCCACAGGCTCAGCAACAAACTGCGGGCGCCGGCAAAGAGCAATCCTCTGATTAATCCAATGATTTCATCCCCTGCAGCCACGGCATTCATGCCAGTGGAACAACCGCTTATCGTAATGTGCTCCACCGGAAGCTTTAAGCGATACAAATCATAAAGAGTAAGAAATGTATCTCCCAGGCGAATGCCGGAAAACATGGGCCTGTCCTGCCGGAAGAAACCATGCGTGGCAATGTGCACCAGTTGGCTGCCTGCGCCATATTCCTGCAGGACTTTTTCACTTGCCTGTGATCCTACAAACAGCTTTGCTTCGGGCAGCAACGCCGCAACAGAGCGTAACTCCTCATCAATGTGGGGCGCCTGGGGATCGGCAACCCCAAGGACCAGTGAATGCCCTGCCTGTTTGGCCTGCTTTTGCCGGCACTGCACATAAATGCTGGCGCTCGGCGCATAAGAAATTGCGTATGAATCAATCAGGTAATTTTCTCCGTCAAAGAGCGCATGGAAAGGCACGCAATGCAATGACTCATGGGGAACTACCAGCAGATATTTGCCCTGCAGCTTGTTGCGAATGGGGGCAATCAGTTGGGTATATAGGTCACTCAGGCGTGCCTTGGTTGCGGGCAGTAATAGTTCAACAAAATCCTTCACGTGCTCAGGGCTTAATCGGAACAGCGAAAATTGCAACTGCAGCATGCGCAACGTCTCTATAACCTGAGAAGCGCTTGTGACCGGAACAATTTCCAGGTTATCTCGAGTAATCACCGTGGCCAGTATGCTGTCCTGAACGCGAAAATATTCAATCAGCGTAGTGGCAGGGCACAAGGACTCACGCACAGATTCAAGCGAGGCTGGCTTTACGGGCTCAAGCCCAGCCGCTTCTGCTTCATCGGAAGGGATTTCCCGCATGAAGCGGAGGAACTCTTTTTCACTTTGCCCTGCCTGGTCCCGAAGCCGCAGCAAACGCTCATTCCGCGCGGGGAATCGCATGGTCTGCTCGGCATCAATGCGATGGTAATACCAGTTCAATTGTTCCCGTAATTTGAGCGCATAGGGAGTCAATGCATTTTTCCCGGGCGTATGCAGATGTGGATGACTTGAACTGCGAACAATCATTTCAAGCAGGTTGCGGGACTTAGCCAGTTCCATGCAGTGCCATGCTTCCTGAAGAGCATTGGGCATGAGAGCTTTGGAAAGATAAAGCCCTGCAAGATTTTCATAGACTTCAATTCTGTTTTCTAAAAAAGAAATCTTAAGTTCTTCCCCGCGAATTCCTCCGCGAAGGCGCTCAAGCACATCTTTGGCAACGCAATAATGTTTCTCGGCTTCCTCCAGATTGCCGATTGTCTCTTCAATCCTGCCCATGACCAGATGGGCCTGATAAAGAAGTACCGGGGCTTCTCTCTTTTCCAGATCACGGAACGCAAGCCCGCACTCCTGGCTGGCAGAGCTGACGTCCCCAGCATTTAATGACAATCTTGCCAGCAACAAACGACAAAGAACGGCGCGGCCAGGCAGAGCAGAGTTGCGGAAAAAATCAAGCGCCGCGGCGCAATAGCGGCGTGACTCTGCTGCCCGGCCATCATTGAAATGGGCAAAAGCTTCATACAGATCAATCAGCGCAGGCCAGACGTGGTTTTTTTCTTTTACAAACATGGCCCGCGCCTGCGCAAAAAGCATGAGCGCCTGAAAATTCTTGCGCTGCTGGCTCAACGCAATGGCTGAGTGCGTTAATGCCTTGGCAGCTTCATAGCCTGTTCCAAGTTCTTCAAAACGCTGAAATGCTTCCCCTGCCAGGTCCGCTGCATCCTGGTTCAAATTTAATTGCAGGTAAATCTCAGAAAGATCCAGAAGGCATAGAGCTGCATGGTAAACATCACCGGTTTGCAAAGAGGCATTGCAGGCGGCCCGCAGGATTTCAATAGCGCGGCCGTATTCTCCCCTGAAAAAATATAAAGATGCAATGTTGTAGTCCGCCTGGGCAACAGCCAAAGGCATGTCTTGCTTCTGGGCGAACTTACGGACGTTTTCGTATGTCTCCTGGGCCCTTTCATTTTCATTCAACGCGATCAGGCATACCGCAACGTTGTGCAGGGCGGCAATGATTCCTTCAGCATCTTTATCCGGAGCCAATTGGGAATAAGCGCGCTGATAACAATCCAGCGCTTCACTGAAACGGTCTTGCCGGTGGAAAATATTTCCAAAGTTAATATCCAGACGGGCCAACCGCACAGTATCATCGACCGCCA
>DASRCD010000021.1:0-7580 GCA_035653315.1 Candidatus Angelobacter sp. | reverse complement strand
CATCAGGGCGGCCATACTCCTCATGCGTATGGACAGGCCGTTCCGGATGGTCGGCAGCATCTTCCACGCCTTCAACCGCAGCAGCTTCCAGCGCCTGGTCACTTTCAGCCAATTCCTCTACGGATTCCTCATTCGCCTCTTCCAGTGTGGAAAGCCGCTGCATCTCTGCGCCATGACCCGCGCTTGTATCGCCCACTTCCCGCGGGTCGGTTCCAAGCTCATCCGGTCTTGCTTCTAAATCGCCCTTCAACTCAGGTGATCTCTCGTCAATGTCCGGCCCCGTGCTCTTCTTCTTTGCTACGTTCTTTTTCTTTGTCATGAAGCCCCCATGTCGGTAATAAATAGAAGTCCACTGACTTGGATGCATGAGCAGAGTTCCGCTTCTGCCTTCTCAAAACGTCTTTGATTCAAGAGCAGGTCTGCTCTTCAATCTAGACGCTGAAGCTTAAGTAATGCTGAGCTCCACCCAACCTAACGAGCAGATTGCCTTTTCTTCGTCTTACATAACAATTCTTAGCACTTTGTCTCTCTCAAGCAGGGTGTTCTGGCCGAAACTTTTTTCCCAGGGTTCGATCTAATTAACCAAGGAGTCAATTCAAATGAAACTGTCGAGGATAACTGCAATCGCAAGTTCGTTCCTGGCAGTGATACTGTCTGCGCCCGCATTTGCTGCTCCGGGTGCAAACTCTGCGCTGCCTGGAACTCTCAACTATGTAGAAGGTCAGGTGAATATCGGTCAGGACGCGATTAATTCGAACGCGGTCGGGACTGCATTGCAACCGGATGAGAGCCTGCAAACAGGCAACGGCAAGGCGGAGATTCTGCTTACGCCCGGCGTCTTTCTGCGCGTGGACGACAACAGCTCAGTCAGAATGATTTCGCCCAGCATCACCAATACCTCGGTTGAGGTGGAGCAGGGACGCGCCATGGTGGAAGTGGCGGAAATCCATGACCAGAATAATCTGCGCATCAGTGAAGGCGGACTTGTGGCCCGCCTGGACAAGAAAGGTCTGTATGAGTTTGACGCAGACCGGCAGGAAATCGTGGTGTTTGACGGCAAAGCCGTAGTCCAGGATGGCGACCACGATATTTCCATCAATGGTGGGCAGCGGCTTGACCTGAATTCAGATGCCAAGCTGAAAGCACATGGCTTTGATAAAGATGAATACAAGCAGAGCGATTTATATCAGTGGAGCAGCCTGCGCTCTTCTTATCTTGCAGAAGCAAACGTGAACGCTGCCAGCACTTACGTGGCGGATGGCTACTATGGCCCAGGCTGGGTAGGCGCTGGCTGGTACTGGTCGCCTGTGTTTGGCGGCTATACCTATGTTCCTGCTGCCGGTGTCCTGTATAGCCCGTTTGGCTTTGGGTTCTATTCACCGCTGGTGGTTTATCGTTCGCCGTTGTTCTTCCGCTATGGCGGGTTTGGACCGCATTATGTTGGCGGCTTCCGTAGTGGAATTGCGAGGTTCCATGGTCCGGTTGTTGCTCGTGGTTCGGTAATCACAGGCCGTCCAGTGGTTCGAAGCGCGCCGGCATTCCGTGGAGGCTTTGTTCGCGGTGGCGGATTCCACGGTGGCGGCCACTTCGTTCGCGGCCGGTAAACTACATCGGTCCGCAAAAACGGGACGCGTAATGCGTCCCGTTTTATTTTGGTATGAACTATTGTTACGGATTTTTCGGTTTTGGACGCGCGTAGTTTTCCATTTCAGCAGTCCATTGCAGAAAGCGCTTCAACTGCTTTCTTTCACGAAACATAAATCCCCAGAATTCCAGAAAGCCGATCTTATCCATCTTCAGCCCGGAATACGTTTCCATGCGCCAGCGCAGGTAAGGGCTGCGCCACGGGGCAAGGCGATGTCCACGAGTTGCGTTCCAGAAAAATCGTAAAAGTTGGCGCATAAGTCAGCGTGCAATTACACGCTTGCAGTTCCTTCAGCCAATGTGATGGTTACTTCGCTGCCTTTGTCCGCGCCCGCCAGTCGCGATGCTGCGCCTTTGTTGGCTGAGATTTCCAGAAAGCCAGCGCTGCCCAGAATCGCAAATAACTCGCCTTGTGCTCCTTCGCCATAATTGGAGTGCAGCTTCGTAACTTCGGCCTTGCCGACTGTCAGCTTAAAACCGTTTGCTGAACCATTCAAAATCTGCGGAACATCTTTCGCGGAAAAATTGGTGATCAGGTTCCCGAATTTGTCCGTCTTAAGCACCAGGCCTTTCCAGAAATTCGGCGCAGTGGCTTTGGGCTTGGGCGCAAGAAAGCGGACGTAATCGGTGATCTCTTCGCCAAACTTGTTGCTATCCACGCCCTTGCTCAGGTAGGCAGCTACGGGCGCAAAAATATCGCGTCCGTGGAACGTATTACTGATGGGGTGATGGAAGTAATGTTCGGAAGTGATGTGCCGGACCGTTACACGCTCCTCGCGTTCATAGACCAGTGACAAAACGCCATTATCCGGAGCCACAAAGAAATATTGGCCAATGCTGGCAAGGATTGGTCTGCGTGGCCCACCCACGCCTGGGTCAACCACCACAACGTGCACTGTATCTTTAGGGAAGTAGCTGTATGCCTGAGAGATGGCAATGGCACCGTCCAGAATGTCAAAGGACTGCACGGCGTTGGTAATGTCCACCAATTGAACGCCCGGGTTGATGCTGTAAATAACCCCTTTCATTGCGCCAACATAGTGCTCCGTTAGACCAAAGTCGGTCGTGAGCGTGACCATCCGTTGAAAAGGCAAATCTAAGCTCCCAGTGATTGCAGGTTAAGCGTACCCGCGAAGTTATCGCGTGCGTTTGCTCAAGTCAAGCCAGCGTAGTTCTTAAGTAATCTCCCATCCAGGCTGGTACTAGGACACTGACCCTCTGCACCGCATTTTTGGCTGTATTTTCTGAAATTGGAAATTTTTAAATAAGAAAGTTCAAAAACAGAGCCTCTCATATAAGTTCCCAACAGGAAATTTAACTTTGTTAGGCGAACACCGTTAGCGGCGGCTATCGCTGATTTGTATTAGCAGGACCGTAGTTCAGATCGATCCTTCAACATACTTGTCCGCAGGCGTGCGTTCGGGCCCGACAACAGACTGCAACTCTTGGACCAGCCAGGACGTGTTCGACGTCCAGAATCGCAGAGGGTATCTATGTCTTCAAACGCTGTAAGGGCCATCACACAAACAACAGCATTTCCTGCCGAATCTTTGTTTCTGTTGATCGTGGATGGTGAGAACTGGGTGCGGGAATTGTCCCGGCAAGTTGCCAGCAGCATGGGGTTCAAGGTTTATACCGCTGAGGACACGCGTGCGGCATTACGTCAGATGGAAATACAGCCGGTGGATGTTGTTCTTCTTGATGTCCGCCACTCCACACAAGATGGTCTGGATCTCCTGGCAAAATTCAAGGAGCTGCACCCACAAACAGAAGTCATTATTGTGAGCGGTCAGGCAACGGTGGATTCCGTGGTGACCGCAATGAAAAATGGCGCTTGTGATTTTATCCGCAAGCCGTTCCAGAGTGAAGAACTCAAGGTGCTTCTCACTCGCGCGGCCGGCCGGCTGCGTAATTCACTGGAACATCGTATTGCGCGGGAGCACCTGCAAACCAATCCAGGATTCAAAGGCATGCTCGGAACTTCAGCGGAAATGCAGAAGCTGTATCGCATCATTGCCAAGGTTACATCCAGCCGCCACCCTGTGTTGATTCACGGTGAAAGCGGCACCGGCAAGGAAACCGTGGCGCGCACAATTCATAATGACGGTCCATTTCGCGATCGTCCATTTGTCGTCGTGGATTGCGCATCCACTGCGCCGGGAATGCTTGAGAATGAATTGTTTGGCCACTGCAAGATAGTGGCGGGCCTTTCAAAAACGAAAGAAGGGTTGCTGGCGCTGGCCAGCGGCGGCACCATCTTCTTTGATGAAATCGGTGAAATGCCTCTTGATCTTCAGGGCAAACTGTTCCGCGCTTTGCAGGAAAGGGAATTTCATCCCCAGGGCAGCATGAAAGCCGTTCCAATCGATGTGAGGGTCATCGCGGCCACAAGCCGCGATCTCGAAATGGCCGTCCAGCAGGGAACATTCCGGCGTGACTTGTTCTTCCGCCTGAATGTTGTGGGATTGCGTTTGCCGCCTTTACGTGATCGCAAGGAAGATGTGCGCCAGCTTGCGGAACATTTCATTGAGCGCATTGGGCAGACAAAGCAAATGCAGTATTCCATCAGTCCTGACGCCATGAAGCTTTTGCAGAATTATGATTGGCCGGGGAACGTGCGTGAATTGGAAAACTGCCTGGAGCGTGCTGTGGCCATGAGTCCCAGTCCCATGCTGCAGTCCGCTGATTTTCCACCGCATATACGCACAGTGGCCTTGCGGGCCATTGCGCCCAGCAAGCAAGCCAGAATTTTGCCGCTTGCTGAGCTGGAAAAACAGGCAATCCTGGATGCGCTGCAACAGTTGAATGGCGATAAGCTGATGACCGCGCGGGCCTTGGGCATTGGAAAGACTACTCTGTATCGCAAGCTGAAGGAGTACGGCATCACGCACTGGAGTGGTGCATCCTTCGCCAGTTAAACCGCTACCAAGTAAATAGTTATTAAAATCATCCAAAGCAAGGACAACTCCGTCCTGAGAAGCTGCCTCTCATGATCAGGGAAACAAGTGGTTTGTCACATTGATCTTAAGGGGTAGCTATGCTTTGGACGATTTTTGCCATCCTCATAATCCTCTGGCTTTTAGGCTGGGGATTCCATGTTGCCGGAGGCCTGATCCACCTGTTGTTGGTCATCGCACTGGTGGTAGCGGTCATTAATCTGGTTACGGGGCGCAGGACCGTTTAGCCATTGTGTAACGAACGTCGAATTGCGCCAAAAGAAAAAATTTCTTGTACATGGGAGAGAGCTATCCGCAAGTGCTAGCTTGGCTCCCTATTTTTTTACTACTCCAAATCTGAATTGCTTAAAACGTCAACTTCTGCCAGCCGCTTCTTGACGGCATAAGGGGACATCTCAGCTTTGTTGCACCGTTTCTAATCCAACTTACAGGTGAGAAGCATTCAGGAGCGAAGGGACACTGTATGGTTACAGCGCGCGCAAATATCGGACAGGCAACGGATTTGCTTCAAACACCTGCCCATCGCCAGGAGCTTACAAAACGCATTGCAGAACTGGGAGAATGGTTTCACAACATCAACCTGAACGGCGTCTGGACAGCGCCCAACCACTTTCTTGGGGACTTCCCTAATGTAAAGTGGAAAAACATTGCACCTGCCCTGCCGGAAGACCTGTCGGGTGCCACCGTGCTGGATATCGGGTGCAACGGCGGTTTCCATTCTATTGAGCTCAAAAAAAGGGGCGCAAGCCGCGTGGTGGGCGTGGATGTGGATGACCGATATCTGAACCAGGCGCGTTTTGCCTCCCAGGTGCTTGGCTTGGACATAGAATTGGACAAATGTTCGGTATATGACGTGGATTCCATTCCCGGCCAGTTTGACTATGTCTTATTCATGGGCGTTTTTTATCACCTGCGGTATCCCTTGTTCGCGCTTGATAAAGTGATCAAGAAGGTGAAAAGCAAGGGTAGTCTCATTTTCCAAACAATGATCCGTGGTTCCATGAACAGTCCGGAGGTGAGTGAGGATTATCATTTCTGGAATATGGAAGTCTTTAACAACCCGGACTTCCCCTGCATGTACTTTATCGAGAACAAATATGCCGGAGACCAGACGAACTGGTGGATTCCCAATCATGGAGCCATGGAGGCTATGCTGCGCAGCTCAGGACTGGAAATCACGTCCCATCCTGAACAGGAAACCTGGATTTGCAAGCCTGCGCGGGCAATCAAAGAGGACGGCAAGTACATTCTGGAGCACGAACTGGCGGGCACGCTGTGAGTCCGCTCGAATTTTTTGAAAAGGCAGATACATGATTGAAGCAGTCATGTTGTGGAACGAGCCGAACAATCTTTCACATTGGGATTTTAAGCTTGACCCGGAGTGGAAGATGTTTGCGGAAATGATAATCACCGCCAGCAAGGCGATTCGTAAGGAAAATCCCGAACTCCCCATTGCACTGGGTGGGATTTCACCCATCGATCCTAATTTCATTGAGCTGCTTGGTTCCCACGGTGTGCTGGATGCCGTTGATATTGTTGCCATCCACGGATTCCCGCTGGATTGGAACCATTGGCAAATTAACGAATGGCCCAAAAAAATCGATGAGATTCGCGCTGTAACTTCCAAGCCGATTTGGGTTTCTGAGGCCGGCGTCTCCTCTTTTGGCGCGGAAGAGGTGCAGGCGTTCGGCATTCAACGGACAGCCGAACTGCTGCTGCCAAAAGTTGACCGCGTGCATTGGTATAGCCTGCTGGATTTGCCGGCCACATGGACCGCGACCACGCGGCACAAGGAAGCGGAAGGCAGCGCCTATTACCGGCATTATTACATGGGGTTGCTGCGGGAAGATGGTTCGCCAAAGCTGGCGGCGGAGTCATTCCCCAGCGGGCTGGGCATCTGCCAGTGGTTTCACTATCAGGACCACAGGCTTGATCTTGCGGTCGATTGGCTGAAGCGCCTGAATGTGAAATATCTGCGCACCGGTATCAGTTGGGCGGATTGGTACCGTGAAAACGCTGAAGCCTGGTTTGACCGGCAGATGCTTGCGCTGGAGCCGTTTACCACCACCTTGACATTGTGTTTCACCCCGGAGCACATGGGCGTGGCGCCGCATTACACAAGCCCGCCAAAACGAGCTGAAGATTTCGCTGAATTTGCGGTGTGGTCTGTCCGCAAATATGCAATGGCAAAAACAAATCATAATGTTTTTATAGGAGCCAAGTAAGCATGGCAAAGAACATACTCATTACCGGCGGAGCAGGATTTGTGGGATCGCATCTTGCGGACGCTCTGCTCACGGCCGGGCACAAAGTGCGTATTTTTGACAATCTCACTACGCAGGTCCACCCGGATGGTGTTCCTGATTATCTTTCACCCGACGTTGAGTTAATGAATGGCAGCATGCAGGATGCCGCTGCCGTAAGAAAAGCGTTGAACGGAATTGAAGTGGTATTTCACCTGGCCGCCGCAGTGGGCGTGGGGCAATCCATGTATGAAATTGAGCATTACATGGGCACCAACACGCAGGGAACCGCTGTTCTGCTACAGGAATTATTGAATCGTAAGGCGCGCGTGGAAAAGCTGGTGGTTGCCTCCTCCATGTCGATTTACGGTGAAGGCAAATATTCGTGCTCGCAATGCGGTGAAGTCGCTCCGCAATTGCGTTCAGTGGAGCAGCTCAGGATGCGCCAATGGGAGCCCAATTGTCCCGTTTGTGGAGAGACGCTCAAGCCTGTTCCCACGGATGAATCCAAGCCTTTGCAGTGCAGCTCATTTTATGCACTTTCCAAAAAAGACCAGGAAGAGATGTGCCTGCTCTTTGGCCGCACCTATAACCTGCCGGTGGTCGCGCTGCGCTATTTCAATATTTATGGCACACGCCAGGCGCTTTCCAATCCATATACCGGAGTGGCCGCGATTTTTGCTTCGCGGCTGTTGAACGCAAAAGCGCCGATGATCTTTGAAGATGGAGAGCAATT
>DASRCD010000020.1:0-6532 GCA_035653315.1 Candidatus Angelobacter sp. | reverse complement strand
TAAACATGCGAGTATTGTCTTTCGCCGCGAACTGCAACAGTTTTGAACTCGGTTCGGTAGCCGATTGATGCAAGCAGGGCAGACAGCAAAACCGAATGATCATCGCAATCGCCGGCGCGGAACCTCAACGTAACTTCTGGTGTTTGAATTGTCTCTTCGTACTCTCCGCGAAACTTGATGTTTTGTTTAACCCAGTTGTAAATTGCCTGCACCTCGCCCTGGGAATCCCTGCTCGGAACATCACGCACAATGTGCAAAGCAAGTCCGCGAATTTGTGGGCTGCGCGCTCCCTGAAGTGCGGCCAACCTCATGAACTGAATAGTTCGCGCAATGCCGGCGTCGCCGTCCGGTATGTGAATCACTTTTGATCTGACTTCCATTTGCCGGACGTATTGCCTCATAATTCCTGAATCCTCACGTTGTCCCAAGAGGGAATGCCCGCACATCGCAAAGCCCTCCACGACTTAAAGGTGAGAGAGCATTCCCCTGGGACAGCGTAAAAGGGGGCCGGCCGCTGCTGGTTTGAGGTAGGAAATGCCGGCCCCGTTCTGCTGTTTACTAACCGCTTGGCAGCGATCAGTTGAAGGTAAGAACATCCATAAACAAATTTGGAAGCCTGAAATTTTCGCCAATACTTAGAAGATTCTAGATACTCTAGGTATTGCGCAGAGATCGCGCAAAGGTGTGCAAGAACACGCAAACACTAACTAACAAACTCTGTCCCGCGATTACTAAAGTGACTTGAACCCCTGCCATAAGCGGGATACCTTACACTGCACCTATGGGTGATACTGCGATTGCCGTGCTACCTTTTTCCGCTGATGGCTTTATGTCGGCGCTGAGATCGGCGGCCGTTCCTGGATATACAGGCAGCATTTATGTTGAATTCGCAATCAAACCAGAGGCAGCACA
Organism: Candidatus Angelobacter sp.; assembly: GCA_035653315.1. Classification (GTDB taxonomy): domain Bacteria; phylum Acidobacteriota; class Terriglobia; order Terriglobales; family Acidobacteriaceae; genus Angelobacter. The sequence goes on along the minus strand of DASRCD010000020.1, from coordinate 5,620 downwards.
AAAAGTTGAGTTGAACATCACACGCAGGACGATGTATAAGGCAAATGGAAAACAGGAACAGCAAACCATTCCCGCTACCGGCGATCCCGCGCGGGAAGAGCCTATACAGAACTGTGTTGGGGACCTCCGAAGTAAGCTATGCATCCGGCCGACAATCTTGGCTGTTGAGGTGCATTACAACGACGGAGTGTTGAGTAAGTACCAAGTAGTTGAGTAGGACCTAAAATTTTAAACGCAGCTCATAGAGCTGCAATAGAACCGCGGTCACCCGCACACACGGAACCCGGAGCTAGCTGGTTTAAAGGCCAGTCTGCTCCGGGTTTTTGTGTTGTGGGCTATCTGCAAATGCACGGCAAATTAATCAGTCCACTTATGTGAAAGGTTCATTCATGGCCGCATATAAACGTACTTCCCGACAAAACGACCAAGATCTTCCTCCGGGGACACTGAATGATCAGTCACCCGAGCAACTTCAACCGGAGCCGGAGGACCGCGCGGCGGAGATGGGCTTCTTCGATTATCTCCGGAGCCAACCATCCGGGCTTCTGCAGAATGCTTTGATCTACTTCTATCGGATTGAACCGAAAATAAAAAACATTGGCCCCAATGCCTACATTGATCGCGTGAATGCTGAAGGGGTGGATGAAGAGTGGTTGAAAGCAAAGCACGGCGGCGGGAAGTACCGCGCCTGGCTGAATACAGGCGACAAGACAAAAGACATTCAGCGCATCATTTCCATTGTTGGCCCGGCAAAGATTTATCCGGAACATGAGATGGTGGACGCGGCCGGGAATCCACTTCCAAAGGAACCCACGGCGCCGACTGCTGCACCTGTAGTCACCCAGAGCGATATAGCAAACATTGTGACAACGGCAATTCAGGCAGTTACGCAAAAGGGCGCCAGTGCCGATGAAGCCTTGGCCCAGGGCATGTCAGTTTTACGGAAAGCCCAGGAGGGAAGCATTGAGATTCTTACCTCATCTCTAAAGAACCAGGTCAGCGGTAATTCCAACAATGGCAATGATGCTCTATTGCGTGAACTGCTTCAGGAAATCCGGGCGCAACGCAATAATCCAGGAGATCGCAAGCTGGACAAAATAGTGGATGCCGGCTTAGAGCGATTATTGAATCCTCCAACTCCTGAAAAGCCAAAATCCTTTATTGAGATGTTGCAGGAGCTAAAAGCCCTGCAGGACGTTGAAGGCCTTGGAGCCATACTTGGAACGAAACAAGAAGGCGGATCGTGGTGGGAACCTTTGGTCGGCAAACTCGCCGATGCATTATCTGAAACTCTTAAAGCAAATGGCCCAGCCATCATTGAAGCTTACCGCGAAAAAATCCGCGTAGATGCCTTTGTCGCAGCGCAGCGCCGCGCACCAGGTCCGCAGATCGTTCCGGCAACAGTCCAACCTCAACAAGGTGCAACACAAACGGCCCCGGCGCCAAACACGCCGGCCGCCAGTCTTCCACTTCCTATTCCCGTCCCAATTCCTGCAGCGGGTCCTTCCGCGGCGCCGCCTGAATATCCACTGCCTGCACCTGGCGCAACGCCGCCACCCGCACCACATACGCCGCCTGCAATGGCGCCGCAGACGCCTGCGCAACCACCATCTTCAGAGGAGCAACAAGTGTTTGAAATCATCCGCAAGCAAATTACAGAGTTGATCGCGACGTGTTACATGGAAAATGACTCCGGAGAAGACGCGGCAATCACAGTTAAGCGTGTCCACAAATCATTGCTCCCGCTGCTACGGCCGCAGTTCGGCAATTTTGAACAGGTCATGGCCATGGCCAAGGTCGAGCCGGCCTTCGCCTCAATCGTTAATAACGATGACTTTCCAGAGTTCGCCAAAGAATTTTGGGAAGAGTTTATGCGCGACTAACCCATGCTTGAATTCACAAGACAGATCGAAGAGGTCCACCAGCTCGTCAACGCACGGCGTAAGAAGCTCGGGCAACCTCTGGTTGATTTCAGCATAAGGAAGCCCCGGCGCAATCGAGTACGCGATTGGAAGCACCGCAGGCAATTATTTGCGGAGCTGTGTCCTGACCTGGCCGCGCGGATCGCCGCGGCGGGCACTGTGTCGGAGCTGGCCGGCCGGCTCAATGTTCGGCCTTGCCTTATACGGATGTTCATAAATGGGAGCGTTCCAACAGTTGGCCTGGCTCGGGCGTTTTTTCTCCTGCTGAATATCGCTCCTCCTGCAGAACTTCAACAGTTGGATTTTTCAGGGTTGAAGAATCTCCGCAAACGAAAACGCATCAGCCTTCGCGACCTGGCGCCGGTGTTCGATGCCAAAACCCACGTCATTCTTTTTTTAGAGCAGGGCAAGGTGGACAAAGTTGACGTGATTACTGCGGTAGAAGTTGCGCGCTGGATGAGGGAACATGAATAAGGACAAGAAAACCCGAATAGTTACACAAAGTGGAAAGAATCCTCCGCATAAAAAAGTGAGAGGCCGAAAGTCTCTCATTCGCCTTGGAATTCTAACTACGGTTCTTGCGCTGAAGATATGCGCTGAAATGGATGCCTGTTTAAAAGAGATGGACGAAATGTTTCTCGATGACAAACGAAAAAAACGGAAGCACTTTGCCGGTCGGCCGATCGAGGATCTGCAGGAAAGGTTGAGGAGGTAAAAAAATGGCGAGTCGAACATTAAACGTCTTTGTTTTGGAATCGAGAGAGAGTTCACCGGCCGATCTTATCGGCGTGTGTTCTGAGTGCCTGGGGCAATTGTCAGGCAGCGACTTAGTTGTGATGCAGAGGGAGTTCCAAAAACATACTTGCCTGAAGTCAATCCGGAGTTTGCCGTTGACGTTGGTTTTCGGTGGCTCCGCGTTAAAGCCATGTTGAGTAGAAAGTTTGGCACTCGCATTGCTCTTCGCCCTTAGTTGGCGAAGTGGGGTTGGGTGCGGGAGGGGCGAAGCCCCTATCCCGCTGAAACAGGCGAAAGCCCGTTGCGCAGCTTCCTTTAATAGCCTTTTTCCACAATATCCACAATGTGGAGGTCTAGCTTCTGCGGATCAAGAGGGGATGTTTCCCTCGTAAGAGCTGGGAGCTTATGCTCGGACTTCCAAACACATCTGATTCGTAATTTCAGCACGTCTTATCAGTATTTTGCGCACATCTAGGTCAGTAAAATTGATACAACATAACGTGTACATTTCCTCAGTTTTTGGTGTCTGATACCCCTATTCGTTGATTGTTTACTTGCTTGGTTCCATTAGTGGTGGCTGGAAACATTAAACATGCTAGTGTATTAGCACCTTGGAACGATTTTATACGCCGGCGAAGATGCATCTAGCGCGAAGACATGCATGAATACTGATTAGAAGGAAAGGGAGAGGCTGGGCACACTTCGGCTGCGGTGGCTTTGATCTGGACTCAATCAGCGGCCGATTTTACGCAGCGAACCTTCGATGATTCGCCTGATCTCAGCCGCCTTTTGGTAATCATCTTGCTCAGGCGGCCGTAGGGAGAGTCCTGGCGGGGCCAAAATGTTTGGAATTAACGTGAGGATCAACTTGCGTTCAATGCCAGCCTGTAACAGCTTCTGCTGGATAGCGGCCCAGATTTCATTCATTCTAGCCGTCAGACCTTCATAGGACCGCACCACCTCACGCGCGATCCGCGCCGCCCTACATGCATACAGGGAGAGCGTAAACCTTTTCTGCGCCAGCTCGGCGCGCCTGGCGTCGGAGATCTGAAGCTTCCGCAATCTTTGCCGGCTGATTTTCCTCAACGCATGGAGAGCCCGTCTAGCTTCTACCATTCGTCGGCGTTCCGCTTGTATCTCCGCATCGGTCATCTTGCGGATCGGCAGAAACAAAATTTTGTTGATGGTTCGCCAATCCGGATCATAAGGCAGCCATGTTTTATTCTCCGGAGAGGTTCCGCGTTTTTGTCCTACAACTCTCAGCAATCCAACACTCTCTAATTCACACTCGACACGAAATAGAGTTTTAATGCTGATGCCCAGGGCAAGGGCAACCTTCCGTTGGTGGACCTGTACCCAGCCTTTATCCAGGATGCCACAACAGATGTAATACGTGAGGACTAATCGTGCGATGTAGGAAATGCCCAGGTTGGGATGCCACACCCACTCTGGAACTTTGCCGAATCCATTGAGCCGCAATTCGCATGCGAGAGCCGCGCTAAAAACGGGAGAAAGCATTAACGCCTTAACTGCAGCTTTTGAAAGTTGCGCGTTCGTTCCTGTGGCTATGTCATCCAGCAGCTCTTTTTCCAGTTCTGAAATTACTTCGGCGGAAGCATAATGGAACTTGTCCGGGTCCAGAGCCTTCCCGATAACTTGATACTCTATACCTCCCGCTTCTCGATTTCGCGCATTGCAATCTTCATGGGCTTTTTTTTCAGAGCGATATCGCGCACCAGGTACAGCCTTGCGGGTGGAGATACGAGACACAATCCATTCAGTCCCTTCATGCTCCGGCAGGGCACTGGAATAAATGTTGGGTTGAGCAAACCGGCGTCTCCGATGGATTAACGGAACATCAGCACCTTGCCCTGTTTTTCTATCCCGGCTGAAATGGGCCATCCACCGGGTAAATGTTGCGCGTGAATCTAAGCCTGTGGCTTCTGCAAGTTCGTCATGCGTATGGGACCTAAAATACCTTCGTACCTGACCATGATCAGGCAGTACACGGTTGACGATCATGCTGATTTTTAACGCAAGAAATTGCTTCTTCTTTTTTCCGCAATAAGAGAATAAAACGCGCGGAACTGCACGCATCTTGTTTGCCTCTGCTGGAATGCCGCGTTTATCTAGCAATTCCTGTAAAGCAGCTATCTCTTGACTGCGGAGCTGAGTCACTTTATGTCAGCCTCCGCAATGTGTTTTCAACTTCAATAATCCGTTGACCAATCCAACGTATTTTGGGAATCGCCCAGCTATTGCCCAGGGCTCTATACCTATGGCCATCCGGACATAGATGTGCAGGCTTGCCGCGAAAGGGAATTAGAGTGTAATCGTCGGGAAAGCCCTGCAGTCGTTCGCATTCGCGGGGAGTAATGAGCCGCATTTTGGGATAGGCTACGCCGTGGCGGTCCGTGGCCGTGAGAGTGTACATCTGATGCTGGCGAAAACCGACTTTCTGGTGAACAACAACAACAGCAATGGCGCCATATCCGATTGCCAGGTCATGACAGGTTTTCAAATCCGGCGGCCGCAACCAGGCCAGAAGCGGAATCCCGATAATCAGGATTCCCCAAAATGCTGCGGCGGCCGGATTCGTGCGAAGGGAATTGATCATTTTTTCTTTGTCTTGCCCTTCGCAGACGTCTGCGACTTATTTTCAGTTGCCGTTTTTGTACTCAAGGCAGCCTTGCTTTTCTCCGTCGCCAGAATCTCTGCGCGTATCTTCTTAGGCTTAAGATTGAAGTGTTCGGCAACTGCATCCATGTGAAGCGGCGATTTTGTGTCGTAGTCGTTATGGAGCATCGCCACGATTAACGCAGCTAATTGAGAATCGGTGAGTTTGGGACACATTTTGTCCGTGATTTTCCGCATTCCAATCAGGGAATCGTTACCAAAGGTTTTTGGAAATTTAAGCTGCTCAACAAAAAACCGATCTAAATAATCTTCTTCGGAGATCTCGG
>DASRCD010000019.1:0-4362 GCA_035653315.1 Candidatus Angelobacter sp. | reverse complement strand
TAAACAGACTTGGGAAAAGTAAATACCTGAACCCAGCTACCTGGGCGTATGTCTTCCACCGAACCAGATAATAATTCCAACTCATCATTTTCCGGTTTGCGCCATGGTTGTCGCGGAACGAATGCTCCCTCCCAGTAAGGGAATGAGTCATGCTGAGATTTTGCTGGAATAATCCCACTGCTGAACATCACTCTGTCTTCCAGATTTCCTTTGTCATGACCAGTAACAATCATGCGAACGTCAGCAATGAGTGTGGAAACTCCTTCCAGTGTGCTTGGCATCTTTGCAGCTCCTTTTCTTAAACTTTGCTTGTTTTGGAATGAGAAAGAAAACAGTTACGTAGTGCTGTAACTAAAATCGGGGCAAAATCAGGCGGGCGAACACAAACCCAAGACGGAAGACAACGAAACGATTAGCGCTATCGTCTAAAAATGTTATTCTGAGCGAAGTGCCTGAAGAGGATCAGCATGACTTGCACGCCGAGCCGGCGAGTATGCTGCCGCGGTGGAAATAATCAAAATCAGCACGGGCGCAGCGATAAATGTTACAGGGTCAATCACGGGAATTCCATAAATCAGCCCGCGCATGAATTTCGAAATCAAAATGGAAGACCCCAGACCTACTACAATGGCACAAGCGGTGATGGTTATACACTCAATCAGCACAAGCCGTACAATTGACGCTGGAGCAGCCCCTAAAGCTATTCTTACGCCAATCTCGGGCCGCCGTTGAATCGCCCTATGTGACGTAACCGCGTAAATTCCCAGTCCAGAGATAAACGCTGCGAATATGGCAAAAGCTGTCAGGAGTATGCTTGAGTAGCGCGGTACCGCCAGATAAGAACTCAACAGATTGTTCATAGTAGTCAGCGATTGGACTCTCATGTTTGAATCCACGGCGCTGATCTCGTGCCGGATCAGGTTCGCCATGCCGGCAGCATTTCCAGCAGTACCTACTACAAGCGCAATACTCCCTTGTGGATGCTGCGCGTAAGGCAAATAAATCGCCGGCTCAGGTGCAGCTTCAATCCGCCTTTGGGTGGTATTTGCCACGACTCCAACAATTTCGTAAGGTGGTTCAGCGTCCCATATAGCTAGTTGCTTGCCCAGCGGGTTTTGAGAATGCAAGAACCTAGCAACGAACGCCTCATTGACCACGGCAACATGAGGCGAATTAAATTGGTCTTTGCCGGTCAGATAACGACCTGCAATCAGTCCGATACGCATGGTACCAAAGTAGTCGCCTGCTACCCTTCCATAACTTGTGACGGTACGAGAGAGCTCAGGAGGCTGGCCGACAATCTGAAATGAAGTCATCCAATTGCTTGTGCCAAACGGGAGAGCCTGACTTGCCCCAACCGAAACTATTCCTGGAGCTGTTGCCAGCCGCGCAACAATCTTATCGTAAGAAACACTCAAATGTGCGGCATCTGCGCTGGAATAAGGAATCAAAGTGGCTGTAATAATGCCATCTGGTGAGAAGCCGAGGCGGATTGAACTTAATGCCAGAAAACTTCTGCCGGCGAGTCCAGCGCAAATAAGAAGCACCAGAGACAGGACGGTCTCACTTCCCATCAGTCCGGCTCCAATCAAGCGGTTGGATCTTGCTCCCATGCCACCCTGCTTGCTTTCTTTGAGAGCTTCTGATGCACGAGCATCGCGGGTCGCGATGGCCGGGGCTACCCCAAAAACAATTGTGATCAAAAATGCCAAGCCAGCAATAAACAGGCAAGTGCTGGCATCGAGCCTGACTTCGGAAAGACGCGGCAAATTTTTTGGACCCAGCTTTGCCAGTGCTTCAATCAATCCATAGGCAAGCGATACTCCAAAGACTCCACCGGAAAAGGCAACGAGCCCATTTTCAATGATCAGTTGCGACATGAGCCTGGCTCTTGAACATCCAAGCGCGAGCCGTACCGCAATGTCATGCTGACGTGCCAAGGCTCTAGCAATAATCAAGTTTGCAATGTTAGCGCATCCTAGGAGCAACAATAGCCCAACAGCTGCCCAAAGTATCAGCAGCGGATCACGGACTTGTCCGATTACCTGATCACGAAGTGCGACTACCGCAGCGCCTTCACCGGGATTTGTTGTGGGGAATTCTTTGGCGATATTGGCTGCCAGTGCGCTAAGCTCAGCCTGTACCTGCGACAAATTCGCCTTATCATTCATTCTTCCGATAACGGCCAGAAACCGATAAGAGCGATTATTTAGGTTGGCCATTTCACGGCTGAATCCGGCATGCATCGGCAGCCAAAGATCGGGATGCCCCAAATTCGGCACTTCAATATCGGGCACTACTCCAATCACTGTATACAAAGCATCGTCAATAACCATTCCGCGGCCGACGATGCTGGCATCTCGTCCAAATTGACTATTCCAGAAACTCTCACTTATGACCGTAAGACGGTTTCCTTGCGGTACGTCATCGCCATTTTGGAAAGTGCGTCCGGCCAGCGGTTCCACAGCTAATACGCTAAAGATGCCGTCGGAAACTATTCCTGCATGCGCTTCGGTTTTCTGATTTTCACCAGAAACCTGCACCAAGCTGGGTCGCATAGCCGCAATATGGCTCACTGTCTTCAACTGTGTCTGCCAATCTGCAAAGTCAGGAAGAGAAACTGGTTCCAGCGCCCTGCCTTTGGCGGGATTGCTTTCCCAGATGGCAACCAGCTTCTTTGCATCTTGAAACGGTAAGGGACGGAGCAGAACACCATTAATAATGCTGAATACTGCTCCATTTACACCCAAAATGAGAGCTAGTAAGGTAACAGCAAAAAACGTGTATCCAGGTCTTTTACGAAAAATCCGAAAGGCAAGATAGAAATCTTGTTTAAAGGAATCTGTGCACCACATCGATCTATGGCCTCCGCATGGCAAAATCCACAATGTGGCCGCTGAAAGTGCCTTGTGCCTGTTTCGCGTCGTATTTTACTTCTGACCCTTGAGCAGATTCAACCCTTTGTACAGTGTATCTTTGCTCGGTAACATCAGTCGATGTAATGATTGTGACTTGTGGGGTGCGAATCTCTGCGCATCCATTCATGGCTGACCACTCCACAGGCCATTGCAGGATTTCCCGGCAGAGATCTCTTCCCGTTTTGGGACAGATATCAGCTAAAGCATTGGCCAGCTTGATTGTGGCTTCACAAGTGAAGCTGCAGGGAAAATGAGGAACTGCCCGAACTCCGAGCCAGCGGAGCAATATATTGGTTTGCCACGGGCCTGTCACTGCACAGATTGAAGAGGAGTTCAGGGAGTGGCCCGGTGTGTTGCACGCCATTGGCCATGTTGTATCTGAAAATGCAGCCCACACATTTTCAAAGAATGCGCTGCAGCAACTTGGGTAGCCAAGTAGCCTTCCTATGGCAGCATGGGAATATGTCTTCCATAAATGCAGGAATTCGGCTGCATGTTTTCTGCGTGAAACCAGGCAGAAAAACATACCGTCTTCGCCCTCTCGCACTGGCACCAGTCGATTGGCATAGGTTCCTGTTGCCGCAATCCGCTGCAATGGAACAAGGTCAAGCTTGGCAGCGGTAAGTACTTCCGAAAAGGCAGGCAGTTCCGCGTCAGGTACAGGCAATAAGGCGCACTCTCTAAGACCGGCTTCCACGGACCGCCACTCCACTTCGCGCCAGCGACGTTTCACAATCGAGATCTCGGCGCTCCACTGCTTGCGCGCTACCTCATTGACCCACTGTTCTTCAACGTGCTCAGACTGCTCTCCTCTTGTGTGCCGCATGCCAAATAGATCATTCATCTTCCTAAACTCCTGATGCCGCGTGGTTTTCAAAAACATCTGCTTGTTCGTGTAAAAGAGCACGTACACGCTCATCGGTGACGTTACTGTTGGCGCCGACCCGGGAAAGCGGCAGGGGCGCTCTCAATTGCGCTGTTATATCTTCAAGATGGCCGCGACGGCAGGCAAAAACCCAGTCTGTAAGCATGGCCGGGGCCGCACGATGCGTGGTGATGATGGTTATTCGATCACGGCATTCATACAGCAATGACTCGAGTAATTGCGATTCACTTACAAGATCAATGTTCGCGGTAGCCTCATCCAGCAAAAGAATCGGTGTTTTCCGTATAAGGGCACGCGCAATGGATAGCAATTGCCTCTGGCCGGCTGATAGCACCATTCCGCCTGCGCCAAGTTTTGTTTCATAGCCATCAGGCAGCCCGGCAACTAAGTCCTTCATTTGGCACACCTCCACAATGCGCTGTACCTCGTGCTTTGAAACATCCTGATTCATCACAAGGTTTTCCCACAATGTTCCGGGGAAGACCCAGCTTTCCTGCCAAACCACAGAAACCTGCAGGCGGATCTCCGCTAGCGGAACGTGTCTGATATTGACCCCGC
>DASRCD010000018.1:0-7364 GCA_035653315.1 Candidatus Angelobacter sp. | reverse complement strand
TGCACTGGTGGATACGGTAAACCTGAATGTGAACACGCAGTTTGCTTCAGGCTTCCAATTATTGAGCGGGATGGTGATCGATCCCGCGACTATGTTCCTGTATGCGGCAGATGATCTGACAGCAGGAAAAATCAATGGCGCAGGACACTGGTGGCTGGTGGGGCAAGAAGTTGTTCCCGCTGCCCCGGGCATTCCAACCAACGTGACGGCCCTTGCGGGAGATACGCAAGCTGCGGTGGATTGGGCTCCGGCTCCCGATGGACAGATTGTAACCAGCTTTACCGTGCACAACCTATTCGCGTCAAACGGTGTACCTGTGCCGGATGTGATGGTTACACCGCTGGCAAACTCCGGGATCATCCCAAATACCGCTGTCGTCAGCGGGCTGACAAACGGAGTCTCTTATCAGTTCACCGTAATGGCCAGCAATGCATTGGGCTCAAGCGCGTTTTCATTGCCCAGCAATTTGGTGACACCGCAAGCGCGTACAGTTCCCGATGCGCCCACCGGCGTCACCGCCCAGGCGGGCAATGCGTCAGCGACAGTTGCGTGGACTGCTCCGGCATTTAACGGCGGAGCGGCAATCTCTTCTTACACTGTGACGGCCCTGAATGCAGGTGTGCCTTCAGGCGTGAGCGTAACCGTGCCCGGACCAGCTACTGGAGCAGTGGTAAGCGACCTGATCAACGGCCTGCCTTACACATTTGTGGTGAAAGCAACAAATTTAGTGGGAGATAGCCTGCCGTCAGCTCCATCGCATGCAGTTACGCCACTTGCTCCGGTCGTGACCAAGGCAAATCTGGTCGTGACCATCACCGGACCAAACCAGACCACAACTAACTCGACAGTGAATTACCAGATTGTTGTAACAAACAAGGGTATAACTTCTGTCGCAGATCTAGTTCTTACCAACTCATTCAGCTCCAACGGCGCAACAAACGTTTCAGTAGTCTCAAGCCAGGGGACTTGCAGCGTAGGCAATGCAGTCTCTTGCGATCTGGGCGCATTGAATGGCGGCGGCACTGTGGCAATTGCTCTTACAGAGACTTTAGTCAGCACAATCACGAATACAGAAACCATCTTGGCGTTGGATAGTAATGGGAATGCAATGCCTTTAACGACTCTTGCGAACGGCGTTTCCAGCGTAACAACCACCGTGGTAGCTCCGCCTCCTCCACCGCCGCCGACGCCTACTCCAACGCCAGTTCCATCCCCTACTCCGGCACCTACACCAATTCCTACACCAGTACCAACTCCTGTTCCAACGCCGGCCCCAACACCAGCGCCGACGCCCATTCCAACTCCTGCGCCAACTCCCAATCCCACACCAGCACCGAGTCCGACGCCAACGCCTGCTCCTTCCCCAAGTCCGACTCCAATACCTGTAGCGCCAACTCCAACGCCGACTCCTGCTCCAGTGCCAAGCCCAATTCCTACGCCGGTGACCGTTACAGATTTGGGAATCAGCGGAACTTATATTTCAGGCGCGGAAAATGGAACAGTGAAATGGCACGTATCGAATTTAGGAAGTTTAGACGCAAGCGGCGTCATCTTACTGGAACACTTGCCTTCATCGGCAAAAATTCAATCGATCATCACCGATCCGGGAGGGTTCTGTTCACAGTCGCCCGCATTTGCCAATTCAACTCGCCTGGCATGTGCCTTGAATAGCTTGCCTAAGGGACAAACATGGACCATTTCCGTCACGGTCAGTTTGAGCGTGAGTTCTGCAAGCACGGCAGCCAATGTTTCATTCAGAGGGACAGACTCAAACTCAACCAACAATTACTCCCTCATCACCATGAAAAACAATCCTGCAAGTTCCGGGAACGGAAGTGGAAATATTCTGCCGCTGAGCACGACAGTGGTCATTGTGGATCAGCATGAGGTAATAGATAAGCCAGCAACGGACCGTCCGCCAGACCAGTAACTAAGTTTTATCTAGGTAAGGATGTTTCATTTTGAAACAGATATATGCCGGAATCACATAACTATGGCCTATTTCCAGATGCGCATTGTCCTAAAGAAAAATCTGGAATGTTTGTGGCAAGAGTAGAGTAGTGCCAATTTTCAAGACGGATAGTTAGACGGATAAATGGATGAGCACGATAAAGAAGATTGAACAGGGTGGGCCTCCACTTCCGGCCCACTTGAAACCTGTACCTTTATGGCAGGAAGATGCCATAGCATGCCTGCGGGCTCCGGGAATGGGCAGCAGCACAATACGCTTGAACAAAAGAGATGTCATCTTTTATCAAGCCATGCCGGCGGATTGCCTGTTTTACCTGCTGAAGGGACGCGCCAAACTCACTACGGTTTCTCCGGAAGGCAAAGAAGCGACCATCGCTCTCCTGAACGCGGGAGATTTCCTTGGTGAAGAATGTATCTCTGAAGGACAGATTCTCCGCACCACCACAGCCTTGGCAATTTCTGAATGCACCGTGCTTCGGACTGAGCGCAAGGCCGTATTGGAGATACTCCGGCATGATGCCCGCTTCCTCAACTTCTTTCTTTCTTTTATTGTTGCCCGCAATGTGCGCATGCAGGAAGACCTTGTGGACCGTCTGTTTCATACCAGTGAAAAGCGGCTGGCGCGCGTGCTCATAATGCTGGCTGGCTTCGAAAACACCGGACAGTCGGAAATTCTGGTGCCAAAGATCAGCCAGGAAACGCTGGCGGAGATTGTGGGTACAACGCGTTCACGCATAAGCTTTTTTATGAACACGTTCCGCAAACAAGGGCTAATCGATTATGACGGCGACTACAGCGGCAACATCCTGGTCCGTAGCTCATTAAAATCCGTGATTTCACAAACAGATGAACGCGGTTCTACAGAGAAAATCAGGCCCAAATCCGCAGTCGCAGCTACTTCAGGCACTTAATATATCTTTTCTTTAAAGTGAGCAATTTTGAACAGATTTGAATGTCACATTCGTCCAGAATGAATGCAATAAAAGAAAGTTCTTAGAATTTGTCGGCGGACCAATAAATTCGCACCTTTCAGAGAGGTAGCGAAACAATTCAGCAAATAACTAACGTCCTCCGCGCAAACGCTGTCAATTGCTGACACCACTTGGGTCAACAATTAACCGCTTTCTTTTTCCTTCCGGGCATTGGCTCAGCTCGACTGAACGGGCTACGGCAAGTTCAGCGGTTGCCTGAATCATGCTTTAGTTACGGCACGTACGGCCGGGCCAGCATTGGCGCGGACAGTCGAATTGTGCCGTGACCTCCATATAAAACTGGCGGCATCTGTGTTGTTCCCATCAGGTACGCGCGATAGCCGCAATATTTGGACTTGCTGAACAATTTTTTGCTTGTTCAGCCGGCCCTTGACATTCATTTACGAGGCTGCTGGCCACTGGTAACGGAGGTTGCAGTCGTTGGGAGATCCTCGTCTTAAAAAATTGCGACACCCCCTTGGAGGGTTTGCCGCTAAGGAGCAGCCACTATGAGTGATAGGAATGATGGATTTTTTCTAAATGAAAATTCTTCCCGGGCCCGCATCCGGGAAGCGGAGAGTGTGCGTAAGAACAGGGCGGAAATCGTCCGCGCGTATTCTCAGGGAAAGGTATCGCGGCGCGATTTGATTAAGCTTGGCCTGATCACAACCGGCGGATTGCTGGCGCCAGTGCACGGTCTCAATCCATTTGTAAAAAGCGCTTACGCAGAAGTGCCGACGGGAGCACCTCCGAGCCCATTGTTTGGAGTCCAGCCATTTTCTACTCCCATGCCACGTTTTGATGTTGCGCCACGCATTCCCAATCCCATGACCGGTGGTCTGACTCCAACTCCACAAGCCCAGTCCAATCAGACGCAACAGCCATTGGATCCGGCCCTGGTCGGCGGACAAACAGGTTTGACTGGCCCCATTGAAGGCCGTCCACCGGGACCAGTCTGGGCACATCAACGTTTCAATCAATTCCTGCCGCAAATTGGAATTGAAACCTCCCAGGCTCAAGCAACCACGAACCACACGTACAATCCACAGGTTGCTTCGCAGTTCAATTCAGGCATTGATCCAACCCAGCCAATTCCGTTGAAGTTCCATCCTGGCTTCCCCACGCAGGATCCAAACTCCGTGTGGACATTTGGCGGCACCATTCCTCCGCTCTTGGTCCAGGGACGCTACGGTGAGCCCCTACTTGTGCGCCATCACAACCGCTTGCCTGCTGATGTGACCCAGAACAATGGTTTTGGACGGCATACGATCTCCACGCACGAGCATAACGGCCATCACGGTGCGGAGAATGACGGGTTTACCGGCGCGTTCTTCTTCCCGAACCAGTTCTATGACTATCATTGGCCAATTGTGCTGGCTGGTTTCACCACCATCAACACAGATGCAACTGACCCTCGCGCCGGCAGTCCTGCTGATAATGGCGGGATTAACAAGGTTGCGGGCGACTGGCGTGAAACCATGAGCACTCATTGGTTCCACGATCACATGTTTACGTTCACTTCACAGAACGTGTACAAGGGCAACGCTGGAATGTTTAACATTTACAGCGCTCTTGATCGTGGCAATGAAGCCATCAATGACGGCGTAAACCTGAGGCTGCCCAGCGGCACAGCCAAGAGCTGGGGCAACCTGGAATATGACGTTAACCTGATGCTCAATGAAAAAGCGTTCGACTCAGAAGGCCAGCTTTTCATGGACATCTTCCAATTTGACGGCTTCATTGGGGACGTAATGTGCGTGAACCTGACGTACCGTCCATTCTTTGAAGTGGAGCGCCGCAAATACCGCTTCCGCATCCTGAATGCGAGCGTGTCCCGCTTCTTCAAGTATGGCCTGTCTGATGGTTCGCCGATGATCCAGATTGCGAATGACGGCAACCTGCTGCCCTATCCTGTACCGCAGACGATTTCCGATGAGCAAGGCATTGCCGAGCGCTATGACTGGGTCATCGACTTCTCGCGTTATAACGTTGGTGACAAGGTTTGGCTGGTAAACGTTGCTGAGCACAATGACGGCAAGAAACCGGCGAATGATCTCTCATTGGCAGATGCGCTTGCCGGCAAATCAAACGATCCTTGTGTAGGCAAGTTCCTGGAATTCCGCATTGTGCGCAACCCGGCCCAGCGAGATCAGAGCCAGGTTCCATCTGTGCTGATTCCGAATCCTGACTTGTCGAGTATTCCTATCACTCGTGAGCGCACCTTCACATTCGGCAGCGGTGCTTCACAGCCGCTTCCCGCCGATGATCCTGCCGCATTTACCTTGGGCGCCGGCAACCAGCCTGGCCCATGGGGAGTACGCACAGATCAGGGACCAATGCTGAACGCCAGTTTTGGAAGAATTTCCGCGGCCCCGAAGTTTGGTACGCGCGAAGTCTGGACGCTCCAGAACGGTGGCGGCGGCTGGGATCATCCGGTTCACATCCACTTTGAAGAAGGCCAGGTACTGGCCCGCAACGGCAGCGCCTCCAACGTGCCGGCGTGGGAAAAAGGCCGCAAGGATGTGTATCGCCTGCGTCCGGGTGGAAGCGTGACCCTGACCATGCAGTTCCGCGATTGGGGCGGCATGTACATGGAGCATTGCCATAACACTGTGCACGAAGATAACGCCATGCTGGTTCGTTGGGAAATCAACGGTGCAGGACAGCCATTCCTGAATCCGCTGCCAACACCCATTGCAACTCCACAGGGCGTAACGTTCGTTGCACCGGATGATATTGCTCCGACTGCTTTCTAGGCTGCGCTGGAAGCAGTTAGACAACCAGGCTGGCAGGTGGTTCTGCTCTTCATAAAGGTTCGTGCTGGGCGCACGGCTTTGGTAAAGACAAACCATCTGCCTGGTCTGCCAGAGAATTACCAATACGACATGGGAACCAGGGGTAAAGCTGTGAAAAAGAAATTAATGCGGCGAAACAATTGGATGAAAAGCACGATCAATGTATGCGCGCTTATTGTTGCTTTGATTTTTCTGTTTCAGACCGCATCGGCCACGAATCGATGGGGAGCAAATTACTTCCCCAATGTGCCGCTCACAACGCAAGACGGTGTTACGGTCCATTTTTACGACGATTTGATTAAAGGAAAGATCGTTGTCATTGATTTGATTTACACGCACTGCGTGGATGCATGTCCGCTGGAAACAGCAAAGCTGGTCCAGGTGCAAAAAATGCTGGGTGACCGCGTTGGAAAAGATATCTTCTTTTATTCCATCAGCATTGATCCCGCGCATGACACGCCCCAGGTGCTTAAGGAATACGCTGAAAAATATCACGTTGGCCCCGGCTGGACTTTTCTCACCGGGAAAAAAGAAGACATTGACCTGATCAGCAAGAAACTTGGCCTATATAGCGAGCCAGACCCGAATGATCGTGATGGCCATACTCCCTCGGTTCTGTTAGGTAATGAACCGGCAGGGCAATGGATGCGTAATGCAGCAACCGATAACTCGCGGTTCCTGAGCAACATTATTGGAAACTGGCTCAATGGGTGGAAGGATGCAAAACCATTTGAGGCCAAGAACAATTATGAGCAAGCGGCCAAGATCGATATGAACGATAAAGGCAGGTATATCTTTGCCTCACAATGCGCCGCGTGCCACACCATTGGCCATGGTGACAAGATTGGTCCTGACCTGCTGAATATCACTCACGTTCGTGAGAGGGCATGGCTGGAGCGGTTTATCTCCACTCCGGACAAAGTGCTGGCGGAAAAAGATCCCGTGGCCACCGCACTGTTTGAGAAATATAAGCAGGTTACAATGCCCAATCTGCGCCTGGCGGATGTGGACTTAAATTCGCTGATGAAGTTTCTGGAAAAGCAAACAGCTCCTCCAGCAGATTCAGCAGTACCTGCGGCCGCGAATGTGAGTGCCGCAGAAACAAACAAGACAGCAGAGATTAAAACGGGACTGGCAGGAAGCAACAGGTAAAATGCGCTCCGGTTGCTTCTAAAAGGTTCCTGCAATGCCCAGAGTAAGAACGATATAAAAATTGAATCAGGTTTGCTCATCACTGCTGGTGACGGGTGATAAGGATGTTCTCTCTGTTTAAGAGAATATCTTTAGGAATTCCGCAAGCTTCCGCAGCGGAACATAGGGATGAGTGGATTGAAGGAGAACTGGCGCTTTGCGCTAGTCCAGCAAATTTACGTCTGTGGGCCAGCCCGATGGTGCTACAGCCGTAAACGGGGCTGCCGAAGAAACATCCGCAAAACGGCAGCCCCAATACTTTTTTGATCAGCTTTTAATTGGTGCTTACCTTTGTTTTCGGCTCCGGTCGATTCTTCGCTATGAGCTTGCCTGCTCTTTCAGGAAATCCATAATTGCCTTGTGCGAGGCTTCCTGCTGATCTGTGATGAAGATGTGACTGGCATGTGGCAGCAATACTAGCTTTGCGCCGGGAATC
>DASRCD010000017.1:0-8426 GCA_035653315.1 Candidatus Angelobacter sp. | reverse complement strand
GAAACAACTTGCCGATAAGCACGGCTGGAACACCACAATGGTGGAGTGGGTAAGACAGTATCTGGAGAAACACCAGAATGAAATAGTAAGCGCCACGCAAAACGTTGTGTTGCGGGCGGCAAAGACAATCCAAAGCATGTGGTGGCTGGTGCTTGTGCCCATTCTGGCCATCTTCTTTTTGAAAGACGGGCATGAGTTGAGCCAGCGCGTGATCAACTCCGTGCAGGGCCTGCGCAATAGGCAGATGGTAGCTGACACGCTGGAAGAAATGAATACCATGCTGGGGCATTTCATCCGTGCGCAGCTCACGCTTGCCGGTTTGGCCATGCTGGTAATCACCTTTGGGCTCTGGATCATGCGCGTGCCTTACGCCTTTGCGCTGGGCCCGGCGGCAGGCGCCATGGAATTTATCCCCGTTGTTGGTCCGGCCGTGGGATTGGTAATGGTGCTGGGGGTGGGCCTGCTTTCCGGTTATGGCCACATGCTCATACTCTTGATTTTTCTGCTCGTCTGGCGAGGCGTTCAGGATTACGTGACTTCCCCGCGCATCCTGGGTGACACGCTGGAACTGCATCCACTCACAGTCCTGTTTGGCGTGCTGGCGGGCGGTGAAGTTGCCGGCGTGATTGGGGTCTTTCTTTCCATACCGGTACTGGCCACTTTGCGCATTCTCTGGCATACATGGCTCATCTATCGCAGGACCGGGCCAACGCCACCTTAAGAGTGCGCAAATTGGCGGCTTGAGTTTTCTCAAAAAAGGTGTCCATTGTGAATGCGGCTTTTGATTCCACGCATCTGAACGGAGAATATGCAGGAAACCACACGCAGAAGCGCTGAAGAGATTCTTGAAGAAGTGCTGGCGAATGCGCGCGATGAACTTTCACGCAGCACGATTGGGCTTTTCTTTTCCGGCCTTGCCGGAGGGCTAAGCATGGGCCTTACAGGGCTTGCCGTGGCGCTGGCCATCAGCTACCTAGGCAATGAACCCAGGCAGGAGTTCTTTGCCTTTTTCTTTTATCCAATAGGCTTCATTGTTGTGGTGATTGGCCGCGCCCAGCTTTTTACCGAAAACACTTTGTTCCCCGTGGTCCTGGTTTTGGACGAGCATAAACATTTCTGGAACACCGTGCGGCTCTGGATAACGGTATTCATTTCCAATGTGGCCGGGGCGGTGTTCTTTGGCTGGCTGGTGATGAAGACCGGAGCGCTTGCGCCCAACTTTGCCGATTCTCTTGCAGGTCTTGGCCTGCATGCGGCTGAAGGACATTTCACCTTGATCTTTGCCAAAGGCGTAATTGGCGGTTGGCTTATCGCCCTGATGGCATGGATGATCACAGCAAGCCACTGGACGATTGGCCAGATCGCGGTCACATGGCTGCTGACGTTTATTGTGGGCGTGGGACATTTCTCCCATTGCATTGCCAGCAGCGCTGAGATTGTTGCCGCTGTAATGTCCGGCCACCTGCATTTCAGCAATTACTTTCAATGGCTGCTGCCTGCGACGCTGGGTAACATTGTTGGCGGAGTTGCTATTGTAAGCCTACTCAATTATGGCCAGGTAAGAGGCGGCACCAGTAGTCCGCAAAACAAGCCTTCTTAATGAATAATGTGTACGAAAAGCCGCTGTGGAAGGCCCGGTAGAACTGGCCGAAACTTATGCTGACAACCACATGTTGGATGTTCTCAAAACCTAAAGCAGCTTCAGAGATGATGTACTTTGCCGTCTTACCCCAGTGGCTGAAGCCGATTTTTCAACCAGCATACCGCAAGGCATAAATGCCTGCTCCACCCCGATGCAGAAACAGTAACTCTGGAATGCTTAGTTGTGTTGGAATCCGGGACGTGGCGTCATGAAGAGTAACGGAAAGGGCAGATCCGGAGCCTGCTCCGTTTTAGAGCCTGCTTAAGAGTTGCGGCAGCGACATCCCAAAACTGTCCGCCAGTATTTCCAGAACACGTAATCCAACTTCTTTCTTGCCGGTTTCCAGGTTGGAGATATGCGCTCTGCCAATGCCTGTATGCTCGGCCATGTAGCTCTGGGTCCAGCCCTTTTGCTGCCTGAGTTTTCGCAGTTTCCGTCCAAAGCGAATACAAATATCCTCATTTGCCATGCATACAGAATCGCTGTATCCTTTGGATTACGTGGTTGCCTATAGGATACATGCATGGAAATCGACGAAACTCTCGAAGAGACCAAAGCGCGCATGTTTGAAATGCTGGCCTCGATAAATCGCTCATTTGAACGCATTATCAGCGCACTTGCCACCCTTGAGAAAATGGGCGTATTGGATGGTGATTATGTCCAGAATCAGAACACAATCACAAATGACCTCTGGGCCAGAATCAACACTGGCATTCTTGCCAGCATTAACGCAAGGGAAGCAGATGACCGCACCCATTATGGGAGAATGCGGGCCACAATTGAAAGACGGATTAAAGGACTGCGATAACGTGTCACAGTACATGCTGATCAGGAATGTTGTAGTCATGCAGTACTGAGGCAAAGATCCCAAAGCAATAAAAAAGCGGCCCTTGCAGGCCGCTTTTTGCTATGAGCAACGGATTACTTATTTAGGGTTGCTGGGATTCGTGCTGGTATCGGTCTTGGGCATGCTGTTGTCAGAGTTGGAAGCCACTTTGATGTGGTTCTTGATCTTCATGCCGTTTGCGTTATCTTTTGCAATGCGCTCTGCATTGTCTTTTGCGTCTTTGGTCGGCACCGTGCCGTTCAGTTCAACAGTTTTGCCGGTTACGGCAACGTTTACGTTGGCATTCGCCAGGCTCGGGTCCTTCTGGATGGCTGACTGAATGTTGCCCTGAACATCGCCATTGGCGGTGGGAGCAGCGTCACTCTGTGGCAGCTTTGAGCTGTCGCTGGCGCTCGGGGTGGTATTGCTCTTCTGGTCCGTATTCGGCAGTTGATCCGAAGGATTTGCCGGCGTTGTGGACGATGGTGAAGTAGAAGGCGCGGTTGACGGCTGCTGCTGGTCCGGTGTTACCGGCGACTGCGACGCGCTGGGCGCCGTTGTCTGTGGTGCTGAAGATTGCGGCATGCCTTGTGCAATGGCAAGTCCGCTTCCCATAACTGCGATCAATGCAAGCTTATCCAAATGTCTCACTAAAGTATCCTCCGTTTTTTCCTGGGTTTCGTTGATTCAGGCCCCTCGGCTACTGATACGCGTATACCAAGGTTGAGTCGACGAAGCTCGCGTAATCGGGGCCACTTATTAAGTGTTACAGAGAGTTAGATGCCCTCTCTCAGAGGGAGTTGGCCCGCCAGGGGCAGGAATCGAGAGCTGCTGGATTTTCCTCAGAAATGTAATAAATTGAGCCTTCCGGGAACTCTCGCTCATCGGAAGAACGGCAATACAGCAACTCTGGTTTAGCAAGTGACTTTCAGCAAATGATAGGGCCTAAAGCAGGTGCTCTCAAGGCCTGAATTACAAGGAGAAGCCGGTGAAAATATTTCTGCTGTTTTTATGCTTAAGTGGTTTGAGTGCTCCATTGCTTGCACAGCAAAAAGCCCCAGCACAACAAAAGCTCCCGGAGGGGATCTGGGAAGGCTATGACGGCGAGTGGAAACACGTTTCCAGCCAGCTTATTGCTCTGGCGGAAGCTATTCCCGCGGAAAAATTTGCATGGCGGCCGGCTGCGGGCGTGCGCTCGACCAGCGAAGTTTACATGCACATTGTGGAAGCAAATTTCTATTTGCTGAGCGTCACCGGCCCCAGGATGCCGGCTGACTTTAAAGAAGACACCGCCAAGACCGTTACCGCAAAAGAAGATGTCATTAAGTGGCTCAAGCGCTCACTGGAAGCCGTGCGAGCGGCGCATGCATCGGTAAGGCCCGCTGATCTGCAACGCAAGGTGAAGATTGCCGACCGTGAAGCTACCGTGGACGGCATGTATTTGCGCATTATTGTTCATGCCAATGAACACATGGGCCAGTTAGTGGCTTATGCGCGAATGACCGGCGTTGTGCCACCGTGGGCGAATTAGTAAAAGAAAAATTTTTACCACCGAGGCACGGAGACACGGAGAAAGCAAATATTCACCACGGAGGCGCAGAGACGCGGAGAAAATTAAGATTTTGCGATAGATCAACGCAGAAATCGTGGGGCAGGATGAACAAAATCCACCGGGTACAGGGAAGATGTGGTGATCTGGTGATCGGGAAAAACAACAACTGAAAATTCTGGAAGCTGGTAGAGCTTGCACAACTGATTCAGTCGCCGATGCCAATCTGCTAGCTGCCTCGGTACACGCTTTGCACTAATTTATTTGAGCGATTGAGGGATATGGCACAGGCAAGAGTGCCTGTGCCAATTTCCAGCTGATTATTTCGGGGCCATACGGATTGCGCCGTCCAAACGGATGGTTTCGCCATTGAGCATGTTGTTTTCGATGATGTGCTGGACCAATGCGGCGAACTCCGGCGGCTTGCCGAGTCGGACTGGAAACGGGACTTGCTGGGCAAGCGAGGCCTGCGCGGCTTCAGGCAAGCCGGCGAGCAAAGGCGTATGGAAGATGCCGGGCGCGATGGTGCAGACGCGAATGCCAGAACGCGCAAGTTCCCGCGCCAGAGGCAACGTCATCCCGACAATGCCGCCTTTTGAAGCTGAGTAAGCAACTTGTCCTATCTGGCCTTCATAAGCCGCGACCGATGCGGTGGTCACGATCACGCCGCGGCCGCCGTCTTCGTCTGGCTGGTTCGCGGTCATGGCGTTGGCGGCATGGCGAATGGCATCGAATGTTCCGATCAAATTGATCTGGATGGTGCGGATAAATTTTCCCAGATCGTGCATGCCGTTTTTGCCCAGAAGCTTTTCGGCAATGCCGATACCGGCTGTGGTGACAAGAAAATGCAGTCCCTGGTTCTTTGCCGCTCCTTCCACGGCCGCAGCCACCTGGTCTGCATTGGTAACGTCAGTTTTAGTAAAGGTGACGTTTGCACCGAGTTCCTGGGCCAGCGCTTTGCCGGTTTCCTCATTCACGTCAGCAATGGTTACCTTGGCTCCCTTGGAAACCAGCATGCGCACCGTGGCTGCGCCCAATCCTGATGCGCCGCCGGTGACGATGGCGCTCTTGCCTTGAATGTTCATAAGCTCCCTTTTTCAGTTAGCTGCGATTGACACGAATTCATTTTGATCCGCGTTTTCATGTTGATTCGCGGCCTGATTTTCTAAAAATTTATGCTGCTTTGCCGGCTTCTTTTTCCTTGTCGAGATCGGCAAAGCCTTTGCCTTCCTCGGCAAGTTTCTTGAGCAGAGGCGCAGGCTCCCAGAGTTCGCCGTGCTGCTGGTGGAACTCTTCAATGCGCGCGTAAACTTTTTTCAGGCCAACGGTGTCGGCGTACCACATGGGGCCGCCACGATACGCGGGAAAGCCGTAACCATTGAGATAAATGATGTCGATATCGACGGCGCGCAGCGCAAAACCTTCTTCAAGAATGCGCGCGCCTTCATTTACCAGCGCATAGATCAGGCGATCGACGATTTCTTCTTTGCTGATTGCATGCTGCTTGATGCCTGCTTCTGCGGCCCATTTTCGCACGTTTTCTTCAACCACAGGATCAATGCTGGGCTTGCGATTTTCATCATACTTATACCAGCCTGCGCCGGTTTTCTGGCCGTAGCGGCCCATTTCACAGAGCTTATCTTCTGAGAGCGGCTGACGAACGCCCGGTTTTTCCAGGTGCTTAAACTCTTTGCGGATGCGCCATCCTACGTCGAGCCCAGCAAGATCACCGACGGCGAGAGGTCCCATTGCCATCCCAAATTCATACATCGCTTTGTCGATCGCATCCACGGTAGCGCCTTCTTCCATCATGAACTGCGCTTCCCTACGATACGGGCCAAACATGCGATTGCCTACAAATCCCCGGCAATTGCCCACCAGCACACCAACTTTCCCCAGCTTTTTGGAAAGCTGCATGCACGTAGCGATGACCTCTTTACTCGTCGCTTTGCCGCGCACCAGTTCCAGCAGGCGCATCACGTTGGCCGGACTAAAGAAGTGCGTGCCAATCACCGCCTCCGGCCTTCCCGTTGCCGACGCAATTTCATCAATGCTGAGCGTCGACGTATTGCTGGCAAGAATCGCGCCTTTTTTGCAGATCTTATCCAGGTCGCCAAAGATTTGTTTCTTAAGCGCCATGCCTTCAAACACGGCTTCAATCACCATGTCCGCCGACTCAAACCCGTCATAACTCAGCGTCGGCTTGATCAGCTTCAGCCGATCATCCATTTGCTGCTGCGTGAGCCGGCCTTTCTTCATGGTGTTCTCATAATTTTTGCGGATCGTATTCATGCCCCGGTCCAGCGCCTCCTGGTCTGTCTCTTTCAGCAGCACAGGAATGCCAGCATTGGCAAAGTTCATCGCGATGCCGCCGCCCATAGTGCCTGCGCCAACCACTGCCGCTGAGTTCACCGGAATGACCGGCGTATTTTTCGGTACGTCAGGAATCTTGGCCACCTCGCGCTCACCAAAGAAGACGTGAATCAGCGCCTTCGACTGATCAGAGAACAGGCATTCGGTAAAAAGCTTGCGCTCGGCTTCCACGCCCTGGTCGAACGGAAGTTTCGTTGCGGCTTCCACTGCGTCAATCGCAGCCTGCGGAGCCATCAGGTTGCGTGCTTTCTTCCGCGCCGACTCGCGAGCAGCGGCAAACACCGGTGCATTTTGTTCGGCTGTGCCAAGCTTTTCATTGCGCTCACGGGTCTTTGGGATAGGCTTGCCGGCAACTTCACGCGCAAAAGCCACCGCGCCCGCCAGCAGGTCGCCTTCAATCAGCTTGTCCACAATTCCCGCGGCAAGCGCATCTTTGGCTTTTACCGGTTTGCCATCGGTGCACATCTCCAGCGCTTTGGCCACGCCTGCCAGCCGGGGCAAGCGCTGCGTGCCCGCCGCTCCGGGAATCAGCCCAAGATTCACTTCCGGCTGCCCCACCACCGCCTTTGCATCCGCCACACGATAATGCCCCGCCATCGCCGTTTCCAGCCCGCCGCCAAATGCCTGCCCATGGATCGCCACCACCACCGGCTTGCTGCAATCTTCAATGCGCTGAAGCACCGGCGTCAGCCCCACTCCACCCTGTCTTTGCCCAGACGTGATCTTGCCGAACTCCTTGATGTCCGCGCCGGCAATAAATGTTGTGCCGCCGCCAATCAGCACCGCTGCTTTCACGCTGGGATCTTTGTCAATCTTCTCAATCGCCTCGGCAATGCCTTCCGGCACTCCCGGGCTTAGCGCGTTCACCGGCGGATTATTGATAGTAATAATGGCAATATCATTGTTTTTTATCAGTTGAACCAGATCACTCATTAGGATTCTCTCTTTACAGGATTCTCTTTACGCTGAATCGGAATTTTCTTTAGGCATTGCACCGCATCTGTGCGGCATCAACGCAGATGGCAAACGGGTAAGTTTATTGAATGGCCATTCAGTGGTCAAACCACTGCGTGGGCCGCTCCGTTTTCTCCGCGCCTCCGTGTCTCCGTGGTGAGATCGGTTTTGTTCTGATCCGCAACCATCCGCGTTGATCCGCGGTAAACTTTGTTTTTGCCTTCCCAATCCCACGCGACGTAGGCGATGACGCGCGATCCCGGCGTTTTCTCCGCGCCTCCGTGTCTCCGTGGTGAAATCGTTTTGTTCTGATCCGCGACCATCCGCGTTGATCCGCAGTTAACTTTGTTTCGCCTTTCCCAATCTCGTGCAATGTCGGCCATGACGCGCGATCCCGGCGATAGGTTTAATTTCCCGCGATTTTGCCAATCTCCTTCTTCAGCTCCACCACCTCCAGCGGACACTCCTCCCAATTATGGTTCCAGCACACAATCATGTCGCATCCGTTCGTGTCATGTCCGTGCTGCACAAAGTTCCGGCTTTCGTATTCAAATTCAATCCGCACGCGCTGCCATCTGTCCTGCTTTACCTGCCGCAATGCCTCGCAATCCGGAAACTCCGCTTGCAGCAGCGTTACCACATATCCCAGTTCCCGCGCCATTGATCCAAACAAATACACCACGCCCAGCTCGTTCGTCGGAGCATGTGCCAGTGGTCCCAGATGCATCGGCACACCATACACCGGACGGTTCGTAAAAACATCCCATCGGGCCGCTTCAAATCCCGGCCACAGACTTTCCTTGGCCGGCCAGCTTAGTTCCTTTTCTGCTCTGGCCATGGCCACCACATCCGGCCACGTTCGCTCCAGGCCCTTTTCCCGAGCGTACTCCAGCATCATGTGTGGCACGCGTCTCCAATGTCCACAACGTGAGAGTACCGCCTTGGCGCTATGTTTGCCGTTCTCTTCATAAGCCATGGAACTGGGCAGTTTTTTAAGCTGCCGTGCCACTCTGGCCCAGTCTTCAAACAATGCATCCATTGGAATGCGCTGCTTCCGGTTCGTTGTCATGCCGCAGGCAATC
>DASRCD010000016.1:0-5000 GCA_035653315.1 Candidatus Angelobacter sp. | reverse complement strand
AAAAGACCAATGCCCGCTGGCCTGCCGATCCGGGCGTCTACAGCATTGTTTTGCAGATGAACGGATACAAGACAATCCATAGAAACATCAAAGTGCAAAAAGGCAAGATCGTAAATATTGACGAGATACTTGAGAAACAGTAAGCATGGTGTATGGCACGCCTGATCATCTCTTCTCCTGATGGTAAAAATGGGATTCTGGAGCTGAATAAACCTCTCATTACCATTGGCCGGGGCAATGCCAACGATCTTGTTTTAAACGATTCCAGCGTCAGCCGCTTCCACGCCGTCATTAAACTCCGGGACAACTCCATCTTTGTTGCCGATCGCGGCAGCACCAACGGCATCATCCTGAATGACCAGAAGATCAGCCATGAGACTGAGCTGAAAAATGGCGATGTAGCCATCGTCGGGCAGTATCAGTTATGCCTGGAAAGTGTGGAGGAAAAAGGCATTCAGGTGCGCCGGGGAGAATGGCCTTCCACGCTGAACCACATCATGCAGGGCTACGCCGGGCAGCCTTCATTAACGCGCAATGCCGGTGTTGGCAGCAGTGGCCTTACTGATCTGGCCGGCCGTATCAAAAAACTGGAGCGGGAAAATTATCTTCTCACGGTGCTCTATGAAGCGGGCAAGGCACTGAACTCCAAGCTTGCTGTGGAACATATCTGTGAGCAGGTGGTTTCTCTGGCGTGTTTGATTGAAGGCGTGGAGCGCGGCTTTGTCATGCTGTTTGATGAAGCCGGAGAAGTATTGCGCCAGAGTGAAGTGCGTTATCGTGATCCGGCAAGCTCAGGCAGCAAGCCGCAAATTATCCTGAGCAAAAGCGTGCTTGACTCGATTCGAAAAGAGCGCCAGCCAATTTTGATTGAAGATGTAAGCGCAGACGAGCGCTTCAGCGGCAGTGAGAGCCTCAAGATTTCCGGGCTGCGGTCCGCCATGTGCGCTCCCCTGGTGGGCAAGGAACGGCTTTTCGGGATTCTTTATGTGGACAACCTGGAAAAACCTTCAGCATTCACGCAGGAAGAATTAAACATATTTGCCTTGATTGCGGCGCAGGCGGGAGCCGCCATAGATAATGCCGCCGCTCACGAAAAGATTGCGCAGCAGTCATTGCAGCGCTCGGCGCTGGAGCGCTTTTTATCTCCTGAGGTGGCGGAGATGGTGGTGGCCAATCCTGATATCCGGCTGGGCGGTGTAAATCAGGAAGTCACTGTTATGTTTGCCGATATCCGCGGCTTTACCCCGATGAGCGAGAACCTGGATCCGGGCCGTGTTGTTGAGATCCTGAATGAGTACTTCACCCGCGTCACAGACGTGATTTTTGATAACAACGGGACCCTGGATAAATACATAGGCGATGCGGTCATGGCAGTGTTTGGCGCGCCCATCGCTAAAGGAAAAGACGCGGAGAACGCCGTGAATTCTGCCATTCAGATTCAGCGTTTGCTGGTTGAGCTGAATCGTGACGCGGCCGCGCGTGAGTGGCCTGAACTGCGGGTTGGCATTGGCATTAATACCGGAAACGTAATTGCCGGCAACATTGGGTCGCCCCGCCGGCTGGATTACACAGTAGTGGGAGATACCGTAAATACGGCACAACGCCTTATGTCGAATGCCAAAGGTGGCCAGATTCTGATTTCAGAATCAACGGCACAAAAAATTGGCTCAAGCTTTGATCTTGTGGAATTGCCTGACCTGAAAGTGAAAGGCAGAAGCGAAGCTGTTCCGGTATTCAACGTGCATTGGGACAATTCAGTCGCTCCCGGCAAAAAGAAAAAGCGCCTTACCCAAGGCGCTTCTCCAATCCGCAAAAAATCTATTTAGGCGTGCTGGAAGAGCTGGCTTTCTTGCTTTTTGTGCTGGTTGCGCTGGCGGCGCGATGGGCAATGATCTTGTCTTTTACCTGGTCATACGTGGCCTGGGGAATAATCTTCTTGGTGACAAGATCGCGCTTGGAGTTATAGGGCCGGCCGTCAATGATCTTCTGGCTGTAAGCATCGCCGATGCCGGGCAGCGCTGTAAGCTGGTCTTTGGTGGCGGAATTGATATCCACCAGATCAGACTTTTTGGTTTTAGCAGAACTATCGCTAGTCTTGGATTTTGTGGCTGTAGCATCTTTGCCACTGCTGGCCGCGGTGCCGCTCTGCGCAAATCCCGTGGTGACAAACAATGCAAACGCAAACATTACAGCCAGGACATGAACGTTTTTCCGGATCATGATAGGAACTCTCCTTATTTGGATGAGAGACAGAACTGCTTCTCAACTCAAACCAGAGAGTCTATGAGGTCGGCAACGAAAATGTCAAAAATAGTTAAGCGTGTTTCCGGCTGGAATCTTTTTTCTCTTCCCATGCGCGCTGCGGACGCTGCGCTTCAGGCAGATCACGGTCTTTCACGCGGTCATACACATAACGGTCACTCACGCTGCCGAGAGATTCATTGTAAAGACTGGTTGCGCCAGTGGCTTCGCGAAGCTCCTCAGTAAACTGATGGAGTGATTTGAGATGGTCCGCCGTGGCGGGGACCTCGGTCTTGGTGGTCTTAAGGAATTTCTGGTAGCCCTTATCGATCAAGCGGGAAATTTCACTGCCAATCACAATGCCCGGTTTGGCAAAGATACGGACTCCTCCATCGTCAGCCTTCTCAATGGCGGCAGAGCTGTTCAGCTTTTTCAGGAACACACGGTTCTGTGTTCCCGGAGCTTCCAGAATGTCAAATCCATGCTCACGAAGCCAATTTACGGCTTCTTCATAAGTGCGCTTCTCTGTTCCCGTGCGCCGCTCTTGTTTCTTTGCCATAAGTCACCTGACGCCCTTCAGATTCCAGACAGTAACATGCTGTTGCCCAGAAAAATGGGCAGGATGATAAATGTCGCACATTTAAGCTATTTACAGCAACATTACCCTTGTGCAGAGATTCACCCCCGACCTGCGGATGCCAGAATTGTTGAAAGCCTGAATACCAGTCCACTCTGCAATGGTGTCCATGAGGTCTGCTCCAGAAATTCCCGATAGACGGATTGCACTGATTAAAAGTTGGGGTTCGCATCAATTTGAACAAATCATGTCGAGGCAACAAACTCAGCAATCTTATTGAGGGGTTATTCCCATGTTGACTAAGTTCATCCTTGATAGCACATCATAACAAGCTAACAATAGCTTTGCCTCGATGAAACTATGAAGCTTTGACTACTTACTAGATTGAGCTATGCGCGGTGGTAAATTGCGGCTATAATGCAGGCCGATACCCCCACAATTTAATCCTCCTTTAAGAGATTTTCATGCAGTCCTATATTCTTTTTGATGTCGTCCATGGTGTAAGTGCGCGAGGTCGTACTCTCCTTTCTCTGCTGTCAAAGCTCGCGTTGATTCTGGCCTGCCTGATGGGCCCGTCTCTGTTGCATGCTGAAACCATCTCAGGCACCGTGCTTGATCCCGCAGGTGCTGTGATTGTTGGCGCCCGCATTGAGATCAGCGGCGGAGCGCTGGCGCAGCCGGTGGTGGTCTCGTCGGACGCGCAGGGTAAATTCGCTTTGCCTGACCTGAAATCCGGCAGCTATACGGTGCGCGTGACGCGTGAAGGGTTTGAGCCGCTGGTAAAAAAAATAGATCTCCGTGAAACGGCAGAGCTCGAGTTCAAACTTGCCATTGCCAAACAGCATGAGGAGGTCAGCGTTTTCAGTAAGGACCGCGCTTATGCCAATGCCGATCCAGTTTACAAGCAGTTGCGCAATATCGGCCTGGGTGACACCTTCCGCCTGGATGACTTCACCATACAACTGGATGCGGCCACCTTTCACTTCCAGAAAGGCACAATGACCCTGCTGAATCCGGTAAATGGCGTTGTAACTGGCGCAATCTTTATTGGCGAAGGCCACCTGAAGCTCAAGGCGATTACAGCGCTGGATGCCGCCGAACTTAAACGGCGCTCAGGCACAGAAGAGGTAAACGAGGATTTTAACGAGATTGTTTTCCGCTTTTCAGACAAGCAGCAGCAGAATTTTGCTCCGGGGCTGAAAGAGAAAGTTGAAACTCCCAGTGAAGCCGCGAATGTTTTTGGCCACTGGAAAGAAAAAGTAAGAAAACGCCGCGAAGAAGCCTTGGGTTTTACCGAATCCCTGCTGCACGGCGAAGACATGGACAATGTTGACGCGGACGTGCTGGCAGCGGTTTATAACCCGGCCCATCCGGCATTCTTGAATGCCTATATTCATGGCCTGAAACATAAAGACCTGCGCTTTTTTATTCGGAAGCGCGTAGGCGCACTCCCGCAGTTGGATTCGCCGGAAGAAGTGGCGTTGCTGAACTACGATCCTGAGGCGATGGATGACGGTGTCTGGTATCTCTCTCATCTGCAGAGTGAATATGTAAATCACCGGGCAAGCTCGAATGAAGATCGCCGGCTGTTTGCTACGCACTCATACAAGATTGAGACAATTATTTCAAAGAACGATCACCTCTTCAGCACAGCCACCATTACATTTGAGCCACTGGTTCAGGGCGAAAGACTACTCAAATTCGGGCTCCTGCCCAACCTGCGCGTCTCACGCGTGATGGATGACCAGTCACAGAACCTCTATTACGTGCAGGAAAGCCGGAAAGAAGATGGCTCTTTTTACGTGATTCTTCCGCAGGCTCCGGAAATGGGAAAGCAGTATTCCATCACGGTGCAATATGAAGGCGACAAAGTGCTGCAGTCCGCCGGAGACGGAAGTTTTTACGTGCGCGCCAGAACATCGTGGTATCCCAACCTGAATGGATTTGGGGAGCATTCACTCTACGACCTCACGTTCAAGGTCCCAAAGAAGTACAAGGTGGTCAGCGTAGGCACGCTGAAGGGTGAATCCACGGAGCAGGATTATGCAGTGACACACTGGGTCACTGCTCAGCCCGTGGCGGTGGCTGGATTTAATTACGGTAACTATCAAAAGATTGAGCTGCCTGACGAGAAGACCGGTTTCAAGATTTCCGGCTTCTACCTGACTGAGCTGCCGGACAA
>DASRCD010000015.1:0-3377 GCA_035653315.1 Candidatus Angelobacter sp. | reverse complement strand
GATGGCCATCCATGAAGTTGATGCCTTCAAAGCTGATCAAGCCAAAATTTGGTTTTGTGGCCAAGCCTTCGAAGCCGCTGGAGAATCGGGCTTCCTGCTCGTCGAGCCATTTCTGATCTTCAGCATTGACGCCTTCCCATGCAGAGGCATCGAGTGGAAGGATGGTCAGGCGGTGCGGGCCAACGCTTGTACCAGTTTTGCCTGTATTTGCCTGATTATTTTTACCGGATGAAGAATTTGTTTTGCTAAGGCGATCAACCTGGGTTTTAAGTTCGTTAAGATTTCTACCTGTTCGAGAATTCGGTTTGTTTGAATCGATTGTTGCATCCTGTGCCAGACGGCGGGCCAGTTCGCTTACTCTGAAAGCGTGGTCGGAAGTGCCGAGTCTCTCGGCATCAGCACCACTGACCGTGGCCAGAAAATATGCACTGGCGCTTGCAAATACTCCCACACGACGAAATTCACTTGCGTCAGTCTTATCGATCTTGTCTTCACTGGAGTGATGCGTCCAGTCAGGATCGTGGCCGAGCATGGTAGAGGGAATACCAAGGCCCAGAAAAACGTCGTGATCGCTGCCCTGCGTGTAAGCAATGGCTTCAGGCAGCCAGTAGGTGCGGGTGCCGGTCATAGCATAGAGATCGGCTTCGCGCGTTTGCTGCAGCACGTCAGAGAGCAGGCCATCTAGAAACGACGGAACAGAGTCCGGCGACTTGGTGAAATAGAAACGTGAATTGGTTTTGACCGTGTCTTCACCGACCATGTCCGTATTGATATTGGTTACGATACAGGGCTTGCCCTGTCCGTAAGCGTCGGCTTTGTTACGCGGATCATCCCACGCTGTGTCGCAGCGCCGCGCTTCAGGATGATTGCTCACGTAAGCCAGCGTGCCAAAATATTCCGGCACCCACATGAAATGGATCGTGAGCTTGGGCGGTGCAAGCTTCTTGGCGGCAATCAGCGCCTGCAACGCACGTGCGGCTTCCATCATAGCGCCGGAACCGGAAGCGTTGTCATTGGCGCTCCACTTGGGATGGTCGAGATGCCCGGTGATGAGCACTTCGCGCTCGGGATGCTCCGTGCCACGAATATAAGCATGGACAAGCGTGAGTTTGCCGGGACCGAGCGTGGCGTCAATTTTTCCATGCACGCGGACCGCTCCCTGCTTCATAAGCGACTTCAGCATGTCATATTGATTGCGCGAAATCTGGAAGCCGCCGGATGTTTTGTCGAGTTCTTCAGCACGGGGCCAGATACCGTTATAGCGGACCAAGTCAGGATGCTCGGGGCGGTCCGTAGCGGAAGGATAGATGACAACACCGATTGCGCCATGCTTGATCACGGCTTCGCGCACTACGTTGGCTGCATAGCCGGAAGCCAGCGTCACTTTGCCGCGCACGTCAACGTCCTGATAGCTTGCGTCACTTGTTCCGCTGCCCACGTCCACGAGTTCACCGGACCAGTCACCGCCTTTGGAATATGTGGAGACGCACATGGGCACATCAGCATAGCGGCAGAGCATGATGGGCTTGAAGTCTTTATTCTGCGCGCCGGCAACGCTTTCCACCCACAACTCGCCGCCACGCATGTCCCAGCCCATGGGAGAGATATAGGTGCCATAGCGGGTCTTGCCGTCAGAAGGGAACTGCTCAATTTTTGCATCGAGTCCCGCGGCCTTCAGGCGCGGCAGCACAATCTGTTCCGCGACGGCGGCCATCATGGGGCTGCCCTGAATGCGATGATATTCCACGATTCTGCGCGTGTTTTCCTGCGCTGCCTCGCCGGAATATTCGGTGGCGATGGCGTCAAAAGTTTTTTGATCGACAAGGTGCTGGGCTGAAGCGGCAAGCGCGGTAAGACAGAGGCAGAAGCGCAGAAAAAATTTCATGCGGATGAGAGTACAGAAAGCGATTGGCAAATAGCAATTGGCAAATAGCCAAGCCGGTTTATCGCGGAACAAAGCAATAAGCTCCAGGCCGCGAATTAAGCGAATTGAATTGTCAAAGTGGCAATTGGAAAGCAAGCCCTGTTGCACTTAGCCGCTTAGAGAAAATACATTTACGCAGATGAACGCAGATCAGGATTAGTCGCCGAATCAATGCGAATTAAAAGAAATTGTGCTGATTCGAGTAACTCGCAGCTGGCTTTTATTGTCTGGGAACATTCAGCAAGCAATAGTGTCAATTAACATAGCGCGCGCAATCCCAATCGGGCAGCAAAGAAGCATGGGTGAAATAACGAATGCGACTTGTGCCCAAGGAGCAGAACCATGTCCATGACGACCGGAGCGCGCAGTGGGAATACGTGTGAGATCAATGTCACGCCGCTGATTGATGTGCTTCTGGTTTTGCTGATTATTTTTATGGTGGTCATGCCACAGCATTACCGGGGAGAGCAGGCGGACATTCCTCAGCCGAATACGAAGCAGGTAAAGAATCCTGAAGCGCCAATTGTCATCCAATTAAAAGATGCTGGTGAGGGCAGGCAGCCTGACCTGAAAGTCAATCAGGAGCAGGTTTCCTGGGATGAGCTGGAAGCACGGTTGAAGTCAGTTTATGAGGCGCGAGCGGACCGGGTGGCATTCCTGAAGGGTGACCCGGGAATTGAATTTGAATATGTGGCACAGGCTCTGGACATTAGCCACCGGGCGGGCATTGAGCGGGTAGGCTTGCTGGGGAAAAATAACTAGTATTGCCAGGGTTTTAAGCTGGCATTCAGGTTTGGGCGCAAAGTCATTCCAGGCAATTGGCGGGGAGAGGTTTTTAACCGCAAAATAACAGTACCTCTTCCATCAAAGGCCTTAAATACGTTGTATTTTGGCCTTATTAAGCGTATCATTAGGTAGTTGTAGCTGGTTTCGGCCCAGCCTGTAAGGCATGGCTTGGGTGGGTTTGAAGTCCCCAATTCGTGGCGAACGTACCAGTGGGCGGATTGCCCACTTTTATTTTGGGACCATCATTTATCGCTACGTTCCAACCCGCTTTGACAGTTTTTTGCGTTGTGAAAGATTTGCCAGCGCGCTTGTGGCGGCGCAACTCTGGGGGCTAAGGCCCGGGTTGCTGATGGAATGGCGCCGCTAGACGTATTACTTGGTAGATGGCTTTAGACCTGAACACAATTCGCGATATTGCCGGCCGCGTGGCCACGGCACTTGGGGTTGAAGTGGTGGAAGTGGAGATGCGGGGCGGCGGCAAATCGCGCACCCTGCGAATCATCATCGACAAACCAGAAGGCGTAACGCATGAGGATTGCGCCAGCGTGAGCCGGGAAGTTTCAACCATCCTGGACGTGGAAGACGCGGTACCAGGAGCGGCCTATACGCTGGAAGTATCCTCTCCGGGATTGGACCGCAAGCTGGTAAAGCCGGAAGATTACCGGCG
>DASRCD010000014.1:0-2053 GCA_035653315.1 Candidatus Angelobacter sp. | reverse complement strand
AGTTGCCAGCGGTGAGCTGGTCCTTGCCGGTTGGCTCATTAAAGTTCTCAAAAAAGTTGGCCAGTTCGCGGAAGGGGTCGATTCGGGTAATCGTTGTCATGTTTGTTTCTCCTTCTATAAGAAGTGATTTTTATGATTGCCGCTTTACGATCTATTTGATGCATTGATTAGCACAAAGGAAGCATAAAATATGAGTGTTTTATTGTCAAATATTGGGACATAAATATATTTCATTTATTTTCAATAGCTTATACTATGGCGAAAAATTTAGGCTATAGAAAGAACTAGGCACTTCAAATAATACGTCTCAGGAACCTCCAACAGGATTGGGTGGTCTTGCGCCTGGGTGCGCTTCTCCACGACCCGAACAGAGCGATGCGCATCCTGAGCTGCCTCAGTCAACATGGTGAGAAAATCCGCTTCGCTTACGGCAAAGGAGCAGGAGCAGGTCACCAGCACCCCGCCCGGACGAACCATCTTTAAAGCCCGAAGATTCAGTTCTTTATAGCCACGAATGGCCGATTCCAGATGCTTCTTTGATTTGGCAAAGGCTGGCGGGTCGAGCACAATCACGTCATACTGCCTGCCGGAAGCCGCATACTCTTTCATCAGGTCAAAGGCATTCCCTTCAATCCATTCAATTTCCGGCTTATCGGGGTTGGGATTGAGCTTTTCATTCTGTTCAGCCACTTCCAGCGCTTCACGCGAGATATCGACGGCCGTCACCGATTTGCAGACGCGGGCCAGATGCAGCGCAAAGCCGCCGTGATAGGTGCAGATGTCCAGCGCTTCTCCATGGGCATAACGGGCAGCCGCAGCATAATTCTCGCGCTGATCAAGAAATGCCCCGGTTTTCTGCCCACCCAGAGCGTCATAAAGAAACTTGACGCCGTTCATGGTGAGCTGTGTGCTGCTTTTCTCTCCGCTCACCTGCGTAGATTCCATCTCCGGCAACTGCTCTAATTGGCGGATGCGCCCATCCACGCGCTCTATGATATTCTCCGCACCCGTCAGTTCTTGCAGCGATTCAAGCAGCGCCTGCTTTCTTTCCGGCTGGTCCCATGCCTGCGTAAGTACCTGAAAGGTATAAACATCGTTATAGCGATCCAGAATCAGCCCCGGCAGCCGGTCGGCTTCACTGAATATAAGCCGGTATGCGTCAGAATCATGCACCACGTTTTTCCGGTAGGCGACTGCCTCAGCCAGCCTGTGCCGCAACAGTTTCAAAAGGTCATCTTCTGACCCAAGAATTTCCCGCCCCAGCAGCCGCAGCTTGATCTGCGATGATGAGCTGTAAATGGCCGAGCCCAGCGTTTTTTCCTTAGGTCCAACCACGTGGACCAATGCGCCGGGCTGTATGCCGGAGTCGTTGAGCACGTCAGAGGCATAAACCCATAGGTGGCCTTCACGCAGGCGCTTGGCCGCACGTTCATTGATGATTACTTTTTTAGGAGAGCGATTTGCCATCAGGCAATCAGGATATAGGAATGTGGATTACTGCGTTGGTGTAGCCTCAGGAGCAATTTCAGGTTCATCCTGCGGTTCCACTGCCGCGGCACGGCTTTTGGCCTTCTTCTTCGGTGATTCAGGCGGCGGTGGAGGTGGCTCGTGGGCCGGATCAAAGTAAAGGATGCGCCCGCAGGAGCTGCAGGTAACAATCTGCTCATTGGTGCGCAATTCCTGCCAGGTTTGCGGCCGGATCATTACAAAGCAGGCAAGGCATTTCTGGTCGCGGGCTTCGGCAATGGCGAATTTGCGCTGCCGCATCACACGGTCATAGTGCTGCAAGGCGCTGTCATTCACTGTGGCGCGCAGTTGAACCCGCTTTTCTTTAAGGCCGGCCAGCAATTTCTCGTCTTCCGCGGTGCGCACCCGCGCCTCGGCTTTTTCCTTTTCTACATCCGCAGATTCCGTCTTCAACTCAGCTTCCGCCGCCTTTACGGCCTTTTCTTCACTCTCAAGGCTCAGCATCAATTCCAGGATCTTGTCTTCGCAGCCGGTGATCTGTTTCTCTGTAAATTCCACCTCGTGCATCAGGGCGCGGTATTCATCA
>DASRCD010000013.1:0-2225 GCA_035653315.1 Candidatus Angelobacter sp. | reverse complement strand
TCCGGCAAATTGATCAGGATTTTGAGCCGAGAAATATCCTGCCTGCCAGGCTGTTTTATTGCACATAATTTCAGGCATCTGCCGCCGGTAATCAGTTATAAGGCCTGATCCCCACCCCAAAAAGGGTTCCCGACTGTTAGAGAGTTCGTGTGTCCGCCACCTCTAAGGTATGGTCACCAGATCAGTTGCATCGTCACTGGAGGGCGCAGTGGTTTGCGATACCAGTGTCAGATTACCCGTTGTGGGATCAATGCTGTACGTAAACAGCGTGCTGAAATTCCCGATGTAAATGAATTTGCCGGAAAAATCCATGGCAAGCGAATCCACGCCATTGACCACTGCTCCGGGAATTGCCGTGAGTGTTCCGGCTGTGGGATTTACAGCGTAACCTTTCACGGTTTCAAGAGTGCTCGTCGCGGTATCCGCAAAAAAGGCCACGTATAGGAACTTTCCATCGGGAGTAAGCGCAAGAGTCTCTGCGCCCACATCAATAGTAAAAGGCGATCCGCCAACCGCGCTAAGTGTTCCCCCCGAGCCGATTGAGAAAACAGAGAGCGTCCCTTCATTCTGGTTGGTCACATACAGGAACCTGCTGTCTGGGCTTACAATCATGGGCCCAGCCGATCCGCTGGTGGAAACAGGCGCTCCGGCAGCCGTGAGTTGGCCTGTGGAAGAGATGGAGTACGCCTGGACCAAACCATTGCCTGCATTAAACAGGAATTGGCCATTTGCACTGGTCGTTGTGAAATTGCCGACTGGAGGCGCGTTGGAACTGGATGACGTTTTAGTTAAAGCGCCGGTATTCTGGTCGATCGCATACACATTGAATCCTGTGCTGGCATCATTGCCGAGGCCATTGGGCTCAAACAGAAAGCGCCCGCTGCCATCCTCAGCCATAAAGTTGTTGTTGCGCTCAGTAAAGACAATCGGGTTTCCGGGAACAGGAGTAAGCGCTCCTGTCTGACGATTAACTGCGAATCCCGCAATACCAGGATTACCAATAGTTGTAAGAACGGCAGTGGCTTCCACGTTCAGGACGTAAATAAAGCGGCCGCGTGGATCGCCTACAAACTGAATCACATTCGGCGTGCCCAGCCCCTCATTAAAAGGAGATCCAGCTACCGGTGAAACGGAGCCATTGGCAGCAATAGTACCCGCCTCAACGCCACTACTCTCAAATCCCGGGGCCCCATAGATAAACTTGCTGACCTGCGCGGGTGTGGGCGAGGGCGAAGGATTGGCTGTAGGCGTTGGCGTTGGAGAGGGGTTAAGAACAGGAGTGGGCGTAGGACTGACTGCGGCATTGCCGTTCACTGATCCACAACCGCTGGAAATTAAGGCAAAGACCAGGAGCAAGCAAAAAGTGAAAAGCTGTGGCAATACCCGAGTTCGGCCCATTCGATCATCCATCCTTCATGGGCGCCGCATGCCCCGTGAAGTCCTGGTTGAAAGCTGTTCCAGAGTGGAAGCTGTGGGGCTTCCCAAGGGGGCGGGCATACCCATTAGTAATAGAGATGCAAAGGCTTGCTGCTGCGTAGATATGGATGAGCAGGATTATTCTGGAGCAGCGGAAATTATGACTTTCGAAAAAGTTGTCTCTGCATCCATAAAAACGTGAGTCGCTGTCTCAGAGTTCAATGACAACTTTTCCAAAGGTTTCATTCGATTCCAGCCGCTGATGGGCTTTGCTGATTTCAGCCACTTTAAAGGTGCTGTCAATATTCGGGCGAAGCACCCCCTGGGCCAGAAGAGGGACAACTTCCGCGGCAAATTTTTGTGTAACCTCAATTTTTTCTTCCAGCGCGCGGGCACGCAGCACCGTACCCCAGACTTTGAGCCGCTTGCTGAGCATGTAACGGGCGTCCAACTCATAATTGCCGCCGGCAATCGTACCCACAAGAACCATGCGGCCTTTCAGCGCCATAAGTTTCTGGCTGGCTTTGACGTAAGCCCCACCCACCAGATCAAGCACAACATTCATGCCTTTTCCGCCTGTCCATTGTTCCGCGGCAGCTTGCAGATCGCCAAAGTCCTCGCGCACTGCAATGCCGGCTTCCAGGCCCAGCGACTTTGCCTGCTCAATTTTACCGCCGGTGCGGGAAGTGCCATAAGGAACTGCGCGCATGGCCCGGACCATCTGGATGGCGGCAAGGCCGACTCCGCTGCCCACGGCATGGATGAGAACGCTTTCGCCGGGACGCAGGTTGGCTTGCGTCAAAAGGGCG
>DASRCD010000012.1:0-4995 GCA_035653315.1 Candidatus Angelobacter sp. | reverse complement strand
AGGTATAAGAGAGGTCCTGCAGAAGGGACATTCGCGGTGCTCCCGGGCGCGAGTGTAGCACGGAAGTTCTTCAACAGGCAGGTGGATTCAACTCACACCCGTGATTACTTAAGCAGGTATACCGGCCATGAATACGGTGGTGAGAACCGCCTATGTAAGGCTGAGCACTCTAGTCTTCCTGCTGGCGGTTTCCACGGCTTGTTCAAATTCGCGGGCACGCGCATCACTGGTATGGCTGGTTAACACGCGCTCCCTGGCTGCTTGGCCAATCTTTTGCAGTTCCGTTGAGTCATAGTCCCTGAGATAGCGGACGACATCCTCGGCTGAGACAGGCAGAAGAATCTCGCGGCCGGGCTCAAAGAATGTTTCCAGCCCCGGCCAATTGTCCGAGACAATCGTTGCTCCGCAAGCCGCGGCTTCAAACAAACGCACAGAGGGCGAGTAGCCCGCCATGACCATATCGCGCCGCGTTACGTTGAGCGTCATGCGGGATGAGCAATAAAATTCAGCATGATATTGCGGGTTCAGGTGCATGATGCGCATCACGTTATCTGGCCACTGGATATGTTCAGGATATTGCGGCCCGGCAACAATAAATTTCTTTTGCGGCATTCTCTGCGCCGGCCCAACCAGCAGTTCATCAATTTTAGGCTGGCGGTCCGGGGCGTATGTGCCCATATAGCTCAGGTCACATTCAAACTCAGGATTTACGGCGAGCGAGCAATGCTCTTTGGGGTCCACCGAGCAGTACAGCGGAACGGCAAATGCAGCGCCCAGTTCTTCTTCAATCTTCCTGAGCATGGGCCCGCCGGTAAAGCTGAAATAAATGTCCAGCCCGTGCAGTTGCTCTTTCAGTAGAAAATCCGTGCGGCCATGCTCACTTAGCTCACGGACTGTAATGGGAGTATCGATATCGTAGAACGCTTTGACGGGAACATTGGCATTCAACACTTCATTCAGTGCAGCTATGCCATCAGGAAAATAAGATCCCACCATCGCCACGT
This sequence comes from Candidatus Angelobacter sp., assembly GCA_035653315.1. Classification (GTDB taxonomy): domain Bacteria; phylum Acidobacteriota; class Terriglobia; order Terriglobales; family Acidobacteriaceae; genus Angelobacter. The sequence continues at coordinate 3,991 of DASRCD010000012.1, read as the reverse complement.
CAGCATCGCGCAATTCAGCGCGCACCACGGGCAAAACATCCGTCCAGTTTTCAAAAAGCTTTACTTCACAATACTCCGGCTCAGGGAGGTCGCGATTGTTCTGGTACCACTCAACATTGTGCTCAAAGAAAACAGTCTGATGGCCCCGGCGGTGCAGCGCCCGGCAAAGCGCACGATACGTGGTGGCATGTCCGTTGCCCCAGGATGAGGTGATCGATAATCCAAAAATAACCAGCTTCATAAATCAGCACCCAGCAGCTTTATGCAGTTACCGCTTGCCTGCTTCCACCGCAAATGCATGGCTCACAATGGCGTCAAATTCCTGCGCGCGCAGTTGATACGTATGATCGCGCGAGGCGCGCCGAAGCATGTTTTCGCCTATTTCCCTGGCCTGTGCTCTGGAAACATTGCGCAAATAGCTGACGATTTCTTCGGCGCTGCCGGCCACAAGAATCTCTTTGCCGGGCAAAAAGAACTTTTCGATTCCAGTCCACTGATCCGTGATCAGGCAGGCGCCCGCGCCCGCAGCCTCAAACACCCGCGTGGGTGGCGAGAAGCCCACGCCAGCCATGGAATCACGATTGATATTGAGCACCATACGCGCGGAGCAGTTCACGCGATTATGGTCATTGGTGGCAACATGACCAATCCAATCCACATTTTGGGGCAATTTTTTGCCGCCCCAGCCCTCTCCTCCTAAAGCAAACTTCTGCTCTGGAGCAAGCTCTGCCGCGCGAAGAAAAAATTCTTCCACACGGCGTTCCCGGTCCGGCAGACGATGTCCGGTAAAGAGCAGGTCATACTGAAAGCCTTGGTCGGGCGCAACAGGGTGATGCGTTTCCGGATCAAGAGCGTTATAAATGGGATGGCAATTTGCAGCGCCTAAATGCGTGTATCGGTCAATCACCGGTGCGCCGCCGCCGTAAGTAAAAATAAAATCATATTGAGGAACCAGCCGCCGGAAAGGATCTTCTGGGTTTGCTTCCACGCGGGCCAGGGTGGCGGGAGCGTCCACATCCCAAAAGGCTACGCTGGTGGTTTCAGAGCGGCATTCCAGGACTCTTTCTTCCAGCAATTCATCAAACACCCCCACGCCGCTATGCTTGATGACCAAATCGCATTCCGCAGCCTGCTCCAGCAATGCAGGAATTTCTTCTTCATGCTTGTAAACCACACTGCTTACGTAGGAAAAATCACCGGCATCGCGCTTTTGCTGGCGGCCATAGGCATCCGGCTCAGCAAAGGTCACGGCATAACCCAGCGCATGAAGCTGCTTATAAATACCGCGATAATACGTGGCCGCGCCATTCCAGTAAGACGAGGTGATGCTGGATCCGAAAACAAAAATCTTCATTGCGCAATCTCCTCGCAGATGGAAAGCAGCTGTTGTGCACGGTGCGCGCAGGTGTGGCGTTCACGAATCGTCTTCAAGCCGTTTTCAACCAACTGGTCGCGCGCAGACTCGTCAGAGAGCAACTCACGCAACTTGGCTTTCATGTCTTCGCCATTTTTCGCGATCAGGTAATCTTCGCCGGGATGAAACAGCGATTCGCCATCTTCCCACGGAGAGCAAACCAGCGGAATGCCGCAGGCCAGCGCTTCAAACACACGGATTGTCGGTATTCCCGCCAGACCGTTGGCATATTGCCGGCGCGGTATGTGCACGGTGACCATGCTTTCCGCGTAAACCTGCGGTGAAAAGAGGTTCGGCAAATAGCCGCGATATTCAATGCTTGCCGCTTCCAATTGCTGCAATGCCGTCTCCGGGTAGCGCACTCCATAAACGCCCACACGGTAATCATGCAAAGACAGGGCAGGTTCGATCAGGAATTCCCGCAACTCGGCGGTGCGTTCCTCGTCGCCCCAGTTACCAACCCATACCAGATGCGTATTCTTTTCCCTGCGCAATGGACGGAACTGCTCCACGTCAGCCGCTTCGTGAAATGTCCAGGCGCGGTTTACGCCAAAACCATCCACATAGATTTTGCGTATGGCTTCACCAAAGGCAAGCACGCCATCCACAAGATGAAGATGAAATTGCAGGATTTCTCCGGCGCGCGTGTAAGCACGATGATGGCTGTCATGAAACAGCGCAATGAATCCGAATTTCTTTTTGAGCGCAAGAACCTGATTCACCACCTGCGGATCATTCCACTCATGCAGCAGGACCACATGGGTCTCTTTTAATTCATTTTCCAGAAACTGAGGAAACTGGTCTGAAGCTGATTCGTAAAAGCGTATATCCAATTCCGGGTAGATGTTGCGGAAAGCATCAATGGCTTCAATGGCGCGCTCGCCTTCATTTTTCATCAGGTTGGTCAGCGACCACGAACCTAATTCCTCATAGCAGCGCACCTGATGTCCCATGCGGACCAGTTCCCGCATAAGCCCGCGCAGGAAATGAGCATTGCCATGGTTCCAGTCAGACACCATGGAATGCGCAAACAGCACAATGTTCAGTTTTTGTTTCATGCCGTAAGCGCCTGTGCCGGAACAAGCGAATGATAGAGGTTCCGGTACCCTGCAACCATTCGTTCAGCGGTGAATTTTTGCAATGCATGGCGATATGCGAGATTGGCCTGCTTTCGCCGCCATTCAGGATCGCGCACCAGATTGTTCAATGTCTCACGCAGGCTGTCAGCGTCATTATTGCGGAAGAAAACAGCCACGCCGTCCCACAATTCGCGAAAAGAAGGAATGTCACTGGCGACGATCGCGCAACGGGAGAGCGCTGCTTCCACTGGCGCAAGCCCAAACGGCTCATACTGCGATGTTGCCGCATAAATCCCGGCGCGCGCCATAGTCAGCGCCAGTTGGCGCTCGTCCTGATGCGGCTCAAGATGAATTTCCGGCCTGATCTCTTCCGCCAGGAACGCGCTGCTCAGCGAATCTGGATGGCGGTCTGAACCCACAATATAGACCGGCGCAGGCATTTTATGGCGAAGCAACAGCCCCGCATTTTTCCCACCATCCCAAACGCGGCCCACGGTAAGAATCGTATCTTTTTTGCTGATGTCAGGATGAAACAGCGTTGGCGTGCGCCCGTTATAAATCACCGAACTAAGCTCAGGCTTGCGGTAAAAATGTTTTACCTGCTCCAGCATCCATCGCGAGGGGGCCACCACCACCGTGGCTTCGCTCAACCCATGCTCCACAATTCTTCGATACCAACGCAGCCAATCTGATTCTGGCGGGGCGGCATGATGCACGGAATGCCACCAGCTCACCACGTCACTGTGCGCCACGACTATGCGCGGCACATCTGAGCGTAAAGCGCCATAATAAAACTGGTTCAGATGAAGTAAATCAGGCCGGCATTCCTGAATCAAAGCTTCCAGAAGTTGCGCCGAGGCCCGCATGTCGGCCTCTGAGTCCATCATCCATTCCAGCTTGAAAGCAGTAGGGCGATAATCAAGGTTCGGCAGGCCTTCCATCCATCGCATTTGATCAGGCGCGGGAATATCGCCAAAGCTGACCAGAGTAACCGAATCTCCACCGCGGACCAATCCGGTCACCAGCTCACGTGTGTATGTCCAGACGCCGCCCAGAGTATCGGCGGTCACTAAGATGTGCATGTTTCCAGTTCCTCGATGGCAAGCGGGGATTGTTCCTGGATATCACTATAGCCTTTGCCCGCAAACAGCGCCGTATAGTAATGATGCGCGCGCTCCCATGCTTTGTCGTCCGGAGTTGCTCCAAATGTTTGCAGATAGAGCGGGCTGCCCGGATATGGAAACATAGGCACCGGTTCGCTGACCCACACGCCTTTGGTCTTCAGGTTCTCCTGCCATTGACGAATCTCTGCACGGTCATCTTTGTCTGTTAGGATCAAATTGGCCTGGACCCATGGCACACGCTGGCGAGCGTAAATCAGCAATTCACTGATGCGGTCTGTGCCGATGCGGCAATTTTTATTCAACTCTTCGCGGCCTTCCTGCGTGATGGACTCAATGCCGCACTCCATGGAGATGCAATGGGCGCGGCCCAGCAG
>DASRCD010000011.1:0-5207 GCA_035653315.1 Candidatus Angelobacter sp. | reverse complement strand
TGATTTTTCCCGGCTGATTTCGCATCGGTTCCCATTGTCGCAGGCGGTGCAGGCAATTGAATTGGCATCGCACCCGGCGCCGGATTCGATGAAAATCGTGGTCCAGCCCGGAATGGATTGGGGGAAAACCAGTTGAAACGGCAGATGACAGCAGCGGTCCTCTATGGCAAAGAGGACGTAAAGATTGAAAAGGTACCCATACCTACGCTTGATACCGGGGAAGTACTGGTGAAAGTGAATGTGGCGCTTACCTGCGGGACCGACTTGAAGGTTTACCAGCGTGGTTATCATGCGCGCATGATTGTGCCGCCGGCCTTGTTTGGCCATGAGCTTTCTGGAGTGATTGAAGAGGTTGGCCCCGGCGTGCGCGATTTCCGCCGTGGCATGAAAGTTGTTGCCCTCAACTCAGCGCCATGCGGAGCGTGCTTCTACTGCCTGAAACATCAGGAAAATATCTGCGAAGACCTGCTTTTCAACAATGGCGCGTATGCTGAATACATCAAGATTCCCCGGCGCATTGTTGAAACCAACATGCTGGCCTTGCCGGAGGGCGTAAGTTTTGAGTCGGCAGCCATGACAGAGCCACTGGCCTGCGCGATACGCGGCTTCCAGGAAACCGGGGCCGGACTGGGCGATACTGTCACCATTATTGGCGCCGGCCCGCTGGGACTAATGCTGGTGCAGGTGGCTAAGCTTGCTGGATGCAAAGTGATTTCTGTTGTGAAACGCAATGAACAGGTCAGCGCGGCGAAGAAATCCGGCGCGGATGAAGTGATCCAGCTGAGCAAGACGCGCGATCCTATTGCTGAAGTGATTGGCGTGACAGAAGGACGCGGTTCAGATGTTGTGATTGAAGCTGTGGGCCGTCCGCAGACGTGGCAGTGGGCCGTGGACATGGTCCGCCGGGGCGGCGTAGTAAATTTTTTTGGTGGATGCGCCACCGGCACCAAGGTTGAGCTGGATACTAACCGCCTGCACTATTCTGAGATCACGCTGAAAGCCACGTTTCACCACACGCCGCAAACCGTGCGCCGCGCATTTTCATTGATTGCGGAAAAGAACGTGAAGAGCGCGGACTATGTAACCGGCGAAGCCCCGCTTTCAAAACTACAACAGGTGCTGCAACACATGCTGGACCGGGGAAGCCAGATCAAGACAGCCATTATCCCCGGCCACTAACCATGTCTGTCTCGCCCACAAGCACGCCATCCATGCCGCTGGGATGGAACGCCTTACCGGAGTCTTATCGCATCCCGGCTTCCGCGCCTTCCCTGCAGGAAGCGCGCTTGTATTGCGAGCGGCTGGCAAAATCACATTACGAAAATTTTTCCGTGGCTACGTGGTTTCTGCCCAAGAGACTGCGCCAGCATTTCTACAACGTTTATGCCTATTGCCGGATCTCTGACGATTTAGGTGATGAGGTGGGTGACGCGCAGCAATCACTGGAACTGCTGGACCAGTGGGAAGCCGAGTTGAATGCTTGCTATGCGGGAACGCCGAGGCATCCGGTGTTTGTGGCGCTGGCAGAGACCATACAACTGTGCGGGATTCCCAGGCATGAGTTTTCTGATCTGCTGATCGCCTTCCGCCAGGACCAGACCGTTACGCGCTTTGAAACGTTTGATGACGTGTTGGCTTATTGCCGCTATTCTGCCAATCCTGTGGGCCATCTTGTTTTGTATCTCTGTGGCTACAGTGATGCCGAGCGGCAGAAACTTTCTGACTATACCTGCACCGCGCTGCAACTAGCGAATTTCTGGCAGGATGTGTTTGTGGACTACGGCAAAGGGCGCATCTATTTGCCGCTGGAAGACCTGCGCCGTTTTGGCGTAACTGGTGAAGACATTGCCCAGCGCCGGGCCACTCCACAATTTATTGAGCTTATGAAATTTGAGGTGACACGCGCACGGGAATGGTTTGAGCGCGGGCTGCCGCTGATTAAAACCGTGGACCATGAACTGGCCATTGATCTGGAACTGTTCAGCCGGGGCGGCCAGGAAATATTGAACGCCATTGAGCAGCAGGGCTTTGACGTGTTGCGCTCGCGTCCGGCGATTTCCAAATCTCGCAAGCTGCTGCTGGTGCTGCGCGCCGCCGCAGGCAAATTTCTTTTACCCCATCACGCCCAACACCGGCGCGTGCCGGGGGCCCGTTGAACCATCAGCTCAGCCATGCTTACGCTGTGTGCCGGGGCATTGCCCGCCGTGCCGCAAAAAATTTCTATTACGGATTTATGGTGTTGCCTTCAGAAAAGCGCAACGCCCTGAGCGCGGTTTACGCATTCATGCGTCATGCCGACGATATCTCCGACGAGCCGGGCATGGACAACGAACAAAAACGCGCGAAGATGAATGAATGGCTGGCTGCGGCCAAGGCTGTGTTTGAAGGCAAGCCCACGGATGATCCGGTATTGATGGCGCTGGGCGATGCGCAGAAGAAATTCAAGATTCCGCCTGATCTCTTTGAGAAGCTGGTGTACGGCACCAGCCTTGATCTGGAAATCCCGCCGCCAACCGGAGAAGTGCCGGTCATCCTTTGCAACACGTTTGAAGACCTGAAGCAATATTGCTATTACGTTGCGTCAGTGGTGGGCCTGGTGTGCATTCACATCTTCGGCTACAAGGACAGCAAGGCGGAATTTCTGGCGGAAGATTGCGGGCTGGCGTTCCAACTGACCAACATTATCCGCGACGTAAAAGAAGATGCAGGCATGGGCCGCATTTATATCCCTGAGGAAGACATGGCGCGTGCCAATCTTACGCCGGAAAGTTTTTCTCCAGCGGCATTGCAAAATCCGGCGCAGGCGCAGCAGTTGCGCCCGGCGCTGGAATATGAGGCCGAGCGGGCGCGCAAATACTATGAATCCGCCAAGTGGCTGATGGAATTGATTGAAGAGGACAGCCGCGCGGCGCTGTGGGTGCTGGTGGAGATTTACAGCCAGTTGCTCAAGAAAATTACCGATCGCAATTATGATGTGCTCACCGAGCGGGTGCGGCTGACGGTGTGGGAAAAATTAAAGGTGCTCTCGCGCGGATTTCTGCTCCGCATTGCCTGAGCGAATTGCCGCCATTGAACAAACCTGCCACGGAGTATAAAGATACGGAGCAATTTGGGAAGAAGTCCTATCCATGGCAAAAAGAATTGGCCCGCGATAGATGACGAATCAGGAAAAACCGAGTGTAGCTATCGTCGGTGGTGGACTGGCCGGTTTGGCGGCGGGTTGCGCGCTGGCCGATGCCGGCTTGCGCGTGACATTGTTTGAGCGCCGCCCTTACGTAGGCGGAAGAGCTTCATCCTATGAGCATCCCGGCACAGGCGAGGTGGTGGACAACTGCCAGCACGTGCTGCTGGGGTGCTGCACCAACCTGATTCATTTCTACAGTCGCCTGGGCGTGAGCGGCAAAATTAAATGGTTTGATGAGCTGACCTTTCTTGAACCGGGTGGACGCGCCAGCCGCATGGCTCCTTCCTTTTTGCCTGCGCCCATGCATAATATTCCGGCGTTTCTGGGCGCGAAGATGCTGGATTTTAAGGACAAGCTGGCAATCGCGCGGGCAATGAATGCCATGAGCCGCCGTTTGCCGGAAAATTCAGGCGAAGATTTTCTTTCCTGGCTCAAGCGGCATGGACAAACCGAGCGGGCCATTGAGCGCTTCTGGAAGACGGTGCTGGTGAGCGCACTGAACGAAGAATTGGACCGCATCTCCGTGCATTACGCGGCGCAGGTTTTTCGCGAATCATTTATGAAATCCGCCGAGGGAGGCAGGATGGGCGTGCCCAGCATTCCGCTCTCTGATCTCTATGGATTTGCGATTGACTATATCCGTTCAAGAGGCGGAGAAGTATTGCTGCGGTCGTCCGTTACGGCCATTGGCTTAAAGCAGAACGGAGTTGGCGTTCTGAGCAATACGGGCGAACAACAATTTGATTACGTGGTGCTGGCGGCACCGTTTCAAAATATGGCCAGCCTTCTGCCGGCAGATTCAGTGGCGGAAAGTTTAAAGCAAAAGCTGGCGCATTTTGAGGCTTCATCCATTACGGGAATCCATTTGTGGTTTGATCGCGAAATTACTCCGCTGCCGCACGCCGTGCTGCTGGAACGGACGATCCAGTGGATGTTCCACAAATCAAAGATCCATGAAAACCGCGAGAGTGATCATCAGGGCAGTTACGTTGAACTTGTGGTAAGCGCGTCAAAATCCCTGGTGCAGAAGTCGCGGGAAGAAATCCTGGAGCTGGCGACGCGCGAGCTGGCGGAATTTTTTCCAATCGTAAGCCAGGCCAAAGTAGTAAAAGCGGCGGTGATCAAAGAAGTTTACGCCACGTATTCCATTGTGCCGGGGCTTGACCAGTTTCGTCCGGCGGCAAAGACCGCATGGCCACGAGTGTTTCTGGCCGGAGACTGGACCGCTACAGGCTGGCCCGCGACGATGGAAGGCGCAGTAAGAAGCGGCTATCTGGCAGCCGAGGCGCTGACGGAAGCGTTAGGGCAGCAGAAAAAATTTATGGTGGCGGATCTGCCGGCAAGAGGATTGATGAGGTTAGCAAAATAGCTAGGAAATCAAAAAAGGGAAGTTGATGGCTAAAGTAAGCTGGTTCAGTCCTTCCTTTCCAACTCAGTTTTTTTGGGTTGCGGTTAATATTTCCTGCTCCACTTGTTTTGCCACCTCTAAAGATGACGACGAGACTCCATAAAAATCCATGCCGTCAGTCCATAGGATTGCGCTGATCTCTTCACCTGAAGCGCTAAGGTATGTAACGACAGCTCTCTTACCATTCTTTTGCTCTCTCCGGCTGACAATATCAGTATGTTTTAGTCGCGAGGCAAATTCATTTTGTGCACCCCGATTGGATTTGAATGTCGCGTGTGAAACCCCTACGGTGATTCCATTCTCTACTTTATAAATATCCAAGGACAGGATAGTAACTCCATCAGATGCAATTCCTTTCAGTAACAATGGTGGCTGCAATTTTGGCTTGTCTTCCTGGTTGGATTGGCCTACCCCAAAGGACGCGCAGCATACTAAACCAGCATATATGGCTGCATGAATAATATTTTTATACAGTCTCATTCCCGTTATCTACTCCGTTGATAGCCGCAAAAACCAACTCTGTGTTTCCTGCAAAGAAGTATCACATGGCACAGATAGCAAGTATATGTGCAAGTAACATGTGCATGCCGGTTGCACGGTTTACCTCATTATTTA
>DASRCD010000010.1:0-5075 GCA_035653315.1 Candidatus Angelobacter sp. | reverse complement strand
GCCGTTCAGCCATTGCCAAAACTTATCACTATCACATCTATCGTGAAGCAATTTGTTCTCCATTCCAGGCCCGATACGTGTACCACCACCCCTACCCACTCGACGAATCCCGCATGATCCAGGCCGCCGCTCTCGTCGTCGGCGAACACGATTTCACCAGTTTCGCCGCCGTTGACCCTGAGCGCGGCAAAGATGGACAAGCAATCAATAATGTTCGCACTATTTTTCATTCCGCATGGCACCGCTACGGCGATGAACTCATCTATACCGTGCGCGGCAACGGATTCCTCCATCATATGGTCCGCAACCTTGTGGGAACATTTCTCATGGTGGGCAAAGGCAGCTTGCAGATCGCCGATGTGCGCCGGATCCTGGATCTACGTGACCGCTCCGCCGCAGCTGCCACCGCACCCGCCAGCGGATTGTTTTTAGTGAGCGTGGAGTATGAGTAACTGACGATCGCGCGTGACCGGATCATCTCCGGCATCGCGCGTCATCTGGAAAAACAAATAAACCTTCACCACGGAGACGCGGAGAATACAAAAATCTTAACGCGGATGAACATTGATGATACGGATTTGCTCGTGGTGGCTAAATTGTCCTACAAAGCGTTCCATGAAGCACAATGCCAAAACAAAATTCGCTGCTAACTGCCAAAACAAAAATTCATGGCTATTAGCATTGATTTTCGATTACCCGACTACCCGATCACCACAATTAACCCGATCACGCGCGATCGATCACGCGTTATCTTCGCAATTCAGATCGTGTCATCAGTGAAATCAGTGGTGGGATTATGTCGTGAAATCCGCATTTATCCGCGATGATCCGCGTTAAAATTTTTGTATTCTCCGTGCTTCCGCGTCTCCGTGGTGAAGGTTTATTTGCTTTTCCAAATGACGCGTCATGTCGGCGATGATGCGATGACGGTGATCCCCTACCTAGTCCACCTAAGGTTCATCTAGCTTCGCTTACATTAATTATTCTAATTTTTCATGCTACGTATAGACATAAAAACTCAAATCAGGATACTCTCTGCCCCGAGCCCTGCTTCTGAAGCATTCCGGATACCCATTCAGGAGCTAAAATGCGATTCGCAAGTGTTCTATGTAATATTTCTATTGCTGTATGTTTTCTTTCCACTGCTGTTTTTGCCCAGATACTTGAAAGTGACCAGGTCACCAAAGATTTCTTAAAGACTGCACATCATCAAAGCGGGAAAGTGGCGCCCAATAACCATTCCAGCCAGGGCTCGCCCCATGATGCCATTCCTAATATTGATTCAGTAGTAAACTTCAGCGGACAATTCAATGCCAATGGTTTTGACTTCCTCGATAATCCGCAGAAAAAATGGGATTACAACATGGTGGGCAACCGCCCTGAGCATGGCGGGACCACTATTATTAATGCTCCGATTATTCCTGTCTCGATCGATCTTCGCAATGAAGATGGTTCACCCAGGTTCGTAAATGGAGTCCGCCTGATCTCTGATGCCACGCAGTTTGTGCAACCGGTGCTGGATTCGCCGGTCTTTTCCAATGCTACGTACAGCAGCAGCAATGTGCCGACCCAGTTTACTGATGCCATTCAGCGGGCTGAGTTCTTCAGTAAAGCCAAGCCTGACTGGCACACGCTTCTCAAGCCCGTAGTCAAAACCCCGCGCACCATGACCCTGCTGAAAGGCACCTATTTCTTCGCCCTGAACGATGATGGCAGTTGCTGCGCCTTTATCCTGGTGGATGAAGGAACGTTCATCAATAACTTCCTGCCCATCTTTGGAATTAATCCCAATACGGTTGTAGGCAATGCGGAGCTTGCTGGTGATATCACCACGCAGGACATTTCAACTTTCCTGTTCCCCAATACCTTTCTTTTTACGGGCGGCGATCTCAGCTTCTTTACCGTTGGCTTCCATACCTATGATTTTGAGCCGGGCACGAACGCGAATGGCAACGTGGAGCAACGCTTTGTGCTCAACTATTCAAGCTGGGTCACTCCGTTTAACTTCTTTGGCGACAATTTTGAGGATGTCACCGCGCTGAGCCATGAGCTTTCAGAAACATTCAACGATCCATTTGTCGGCAGCGATAGTGATCATGGTCTCACGCCATGGTGGCTCTCTCCCAACGGAGGCTGCCAGAACCTGATGGAAGTTGGCGATGTGGTAGAAGACCTTCCCGGAGCTACATTTCCCATCATGACCAACGGCATGCTTTACCATCCCCAGAATGAAGCATTGCTGCCCTGGTTTGCGTTTCAATCGCCCTCCAGCGCCATCCATGGAGCTTATAGCTATCCCGACGAAAGCCTTCTTACCAGCCTTTCGCCAGTGGAACATGTATTTTGCCAGTAACAGTTGGTTTCGCCAGTAAACAATTGGTTAGCCAGTAATAATTGGTTAACCATAATCAATTATTCAGCCACGCAATTAGCTAGCAAGTAAACAATTCCTCTCCCCCATCCTTCACATAACGCGGAAAGGATGGGGAGTAGAAAAGACTCAATCAGTGTCATCAGTGTTCATCCATAGTAAGCAGTTGTTGGTTTTCAGATGCACTCTTTGGCTTTCCGATCACCCGATCACGCGCAATCACTCGATTCAAATCAGTGTCATCAGTAAAGTCAGTGGTGAGATTAGGTACCGAAATCCGCGCTGATCCGCGTTTCATCCGCGGTAAGATTTTTGTAATTTCTCGCGGTGCAACACAACTTTTCCCCAGATGATGCGTAATTCCTTTGTGTTCCTTTGTGTCCTCTGTGGTAAAGGTTTGCTGTGCCGTCTCTGCGGTGGAAATATCAACTACCGCAATCGGACAACTCCAACCCATCTCCATGGTTCCTACCCTGGGTGCGGCTTTTGCATTGAATGCAGGAAAAGCAAAATCGCCGCCTAGACGGAGGACGAATGAAGATTCAAGCAGGAGCACTGGCGTTTGTGATGGCACTCGGTTGCTTCGGAACAGCATCGGCGGTTGCACAGGACCGCGACCGTCACGATGAACAGGTTCAGGACCATCATGATCGTGACGAAAGCGCTTATTACAGCAATAAGTATTACAAAATGGGTTGGGAAGACGGTCAGCACCACAAACGGAAAGACCACAAGTGGAAGAATGACGCTGACCGCCAGGCCTATGAAGCCGGCTATATGCATGGCGACCATGGCGAACAATGGAAAGACCACGACCACGATAGAGATAGAGACCATCATCAATAAAGCAATTACATAAGATGTGAAATCGCCGGAGGAGTCATGGAGCAATGAGCAACAGCACTCCTCCGGTTTTTATTATGGGCAGATGCAGTGAAGTGCGCCGGCAGGCTTGCAGCCGGGTGGGCAAGCTATTTTTTGAAGACGCAAAGGCTGAACTGGATTGTGTCCAGATAAGAATAGCTGAAACAACGCAAAAGCCAAGCTTACCAATCAGAAGTGCCGTTCGTTTTGCTGACATGATTTCATCCTTTCCTGCTCCGATTAATCCAGAGCAATGCCGCAGCTGCCAGCCAGGGCATACCAATTTATGAATTGTCCTCTTGTGGAAAAAGCAGCCTCTGTGCGGGAAAAATGCAGCCCGGAATTTTCAAAAAGGGAAATTTTAGAAAATAAGATTAGTGGGCTACGGTTAGTTAGAGCTCATCCTTTCGCATACTGCGAAAGATGGGTTATAGATGAAGTGAGCATGGCTCAAGCCGCTTATTTATCCACATTCGCTTCAGCGTAAAATGTTCAAGTACAAGAATGAACGCAGCTTCCAAAGCCGAAGTCATTGCAGTGCAACCGGCCGGACAATTTTCTGTCCGCAATCCGGCTACGCAGGAAATCATCGGCACGCTCCCAAATCTGGCTATTGCTGAAATCACAGAAGCCATCGCCAAAGCCGCCGAAGCGCAAGTCCGCTGGGCGGTCAGGCCTATTCGCGATCGTATGCGCATTCTTCAACGCTTCAGCCAGATTCTCTGCGATCAGAAAGATCCCGTTGCTGCTGTCATCTGCCGTGAGACTGGCAAGCCTGAAGCCGAAGCGCTCTCCACGGAAATCCTGGTGGTGCTTGACTCGGTTCAATACCTGCTGAATACCGTGCCGCAGTTTTTACGGCCTGAGTCTGTATCACACACCAACCCCATCATGAAGCTCAAGCGCGGCACGCTTCTGCGTGAGCCATACGGCGTGATTGGCATTATTAGCCCATGGAATTATCCATTCAGCATTCCCGCCGTGGAAACGCTCACCGCTCTTGCCACCGGCAACGCTGTTGTTCTCAAGCCATCTGAATTTACTCCCTATTCTTCGTTTGAGCTTCAGCGCCTGCTGCGTGAAGCCGGACTCGGCCCTGACCTTCTTCATGTCATCACCGGTGATGGCGCTGCCGGAGCAGCGTTGCTTACCGGCAACATCCAGAAAATTGTTTTTACTGGAAGCGTAGCCACAGGCAAGCGGGTAGCGCAGGTCGCTGCCGCGCGGCTGTTGCCCGTGGTGCTCGAACTCGGCGGCAAAGATCCCATGCTGGTGCTGGATGACGCTGACCTTGATGCCGCTTCCAGCGCCGCCGTGTGGGGCGCGTTTATGAATGCCGGGCAAACGTGCCTTTCCGTAGAGCGCTGTTACGTGCATGAATCAATCTACGAAAAATTCCTGGCGGCCTGCGTAGCCAAAACTGGCAAGCTCCGCCTCGGCGCTGGCACAAAATCAGATACCGACATCGGGCCGATGATCCATGAACGCCAAGTCAACATCGTGCAATCCCATGTTGAAGATGCCATTGCCTGCGGTGCGCGTTTGTTAGCTGGCGGTGGACCTCTGCCGCAACTCGGCCCAAACTTTTTTGCACCCACCATTCTCGCCGATGTCGATCACTCCATGGCCATCATGCGAGAAGAAACTTTTGGCCCCGTGCTGCCGGTGCGCAGCTTCAAAACAGACGATGAAGCTGTCGCGCTGGCCAATGATTCACAATTCGGACTTGCCGCCAGCATCTTCACCAGAAACAAAAAGCGCGGTGAAGCGCTGGCCCGCCGCATCCAGGCAGGCACGGTCATGGTCAATGACGTGATTGCCTGCTTCGGCATCAGTGAAG
>DASRCD010000009.1:0-6634 GCA_035653315.1 Candidatus Angelobacter sp. | reverse complement strand
CCAGCGTGGCGGCCCAGAGCGCCGGAATTTATCTGGTGGTGCTGAGCCTGGCGTATTTCTTGATAAGGAAAAAAAAAGCTACCATGGTTTGAGTTTTTAAGTGTGGAGCTTTTTTCTGAAATCTCGAGCCTAGCGAGAGATCCCTATCACTTTCATATATGGATTCGAGTAAAAAGCGGTGGTTCATCTTTCCCACCTATAAAGGTGGGCCCCCACTCCTTGCGTAGCAAAGGGTGGGTTCATTAAGTTCCTAACTTCACCGCTCCCGGCTCGCCCAGCCGGTTAGTAAATATACGGTTTGACCATAACTCACAGTAATCCTGGCTTCGGGATTTCAGAACAACTTCACTCCTGAATTTCAGAAACAGCTTCACCCGGAACTTTCGCGGGCACTCTTCCCAGCACAAAGTAATACACCACTCCCAGTGCCATCAGCGCCAGGCCAAAGCCCAACTGGCTCACGCTGCCCAATCGGCCTAAATCCAACTGCTCGCCGCGATTTTTGATCAGCGCAATGATCAGCAGCGCCGTGGGTCCCACGGCAACGGCAATCGCGCCAAACATGCCGCCGGGAACGCGGAAGGGGCGCGGCAATTCCGGTTCGCGGATGCGCAGAACAATCAACGCCAGGAATTCCAGCACCAGGCTTGCGCCGTAAAGAAGAATGTCGAGCATGATGAGCTTGTCAAAGCTCAGCCCCAGCGAAGCTGCCCACGCAATGCCAAGAACTATGATCGCGACCCACGGCGCTCCATTTTTCAGCTTGCGCGCAAAGAGCGGCGGCAGGTGGCCGTCGTCCGCCATCGCCACAGGCAGGCGCGAGTAAGACATCACCAATGAGTTAAATGTTCCGAACTCGCTGATCATGGCCGCGCCCACCAGTATCACGCCCAGCCATGGCCCCACCACCATAGAAGCGATGCTGGCCCAGCTTCCGGTGGACCAGACTTCTGCCTGCACGTGCAGATGCCACACGGCGAGCACCGGAATTACATAAGAAAGAAAGATTGCCGCCAGCGCCAGCAGCATCACGCGCGGATAGGTTTTCTGCGGGTTCTCCACTTCATTGGCCACCGTGGAAGCGTTGTCCCAGCCCATATAGTTCCACATCGCGACCAGCACGCCCGTTAGCAGGCTACCTTGTGCGGGCGGAGTAGCACTAAGTGGAATGTGGCGGAAGAAAGCAAATGCGGTGATCAGCACAAATGGGCTGAGCATGAGTGCGCCAAGCAGGATTGAACCATCGCCCACGGCCTTTGCGCCTAAAAGGTTCCAGAGCAGACATGCCGTAACAACAGCGAACTTCAAAATGAGTCCGCGATTTCCTGCAACCAGGTCAGGCCACAAATTTCCAAGGTAGGAAACAAACACCGTGGGATAAATCGCCATATCAAAGATGCTGGCAGTTAGGGAAAGCCAAGCTTCCTGAAATCCCCAGAAAGGTCCCATGGCGCGGCGCACCCAGACGTAAAAGCCGCCTTCCGCCGGAAGCGCGGCCGCAAGTTCCCCCACCATCAGCCCCGTGGGCAGGCTCCAGATCAAAGGCGTGAGAAAAAGAATAAAGATGGCGAGCTTGTACCCGGCATCCTGGACAAGCTCCTCCATGCCGTACGGGCCGCCGGAAACCATGAAATAAGTTGCCGCCGCCAGAGACAATACTGTCAGCTTGCGGCGCGGGCCAGAGGTGTTTTTTTGCATTTTAGTGAAATGCAATATAGCATCCTGCGCCGCATAAATGAGCGGAGACTTTGGGCGGAGAAAATATTTTTAGCGCCTAGCTATTGCAGCCAGTTCTGGGCGGTATCCATGGCGTGCGCTTTCGGCGTGAGCTCCACGTCCCACGGGCAACATTCGCTCAGCCAGTCACGCAATTGCTTGTGCTCAAGCGGAGGAATAAATCGGAACTGGACTCCAACGCGGCCTTTGGCGTCACTCCACATTACTTTTCCAATCACGCTGATGGATGCATCGGCTTCCGGCAATCCAAAATCCACGAAGATGGTGGCGTCCTTGGGAACATTGTTTTCAGCTTGCAGGCACAAGCCGGTCTGGCTGATGTCCTGCAACGTAACATTTTCCAGCGGATGGCGCAGATCTTGCTCCAGAAAAGTGCCGCTGGCTGGAATGTGTACGGAATGGCGGAACGCCGTGCGCTTTGCGTTCACAATCAGGCTGTAACCGGCTTTCAAAGTCCTTGCCACCAGATCAGGACTGAAAGGCTTTTGCAAAGTAAAGTGGATGCGCTTGCTCAGGGCTTGCTTGATCGTTGCCGGATTGCTGGAGATTGCCACCACTATGCTGGGATATCCCCAGAGATCGGTTGGATGAAAATCGAGCAACTCCGCCGTGCCGGGCTCGTCAAAATCAATCATCAACAGGTCAAATTTCTGCTGCCTGGCTGCAACCTGCGCGGCCAGGCTGTCCTGGCAATAGTGGGTTTCAACGCTGTATTCCGCAAAGGTGCTTTCAATGGTCTTGAGAGATTGGGCTTCGTTACACAACAAAAGGGCCGTTAAAGGAGCCTGCATGAGTTCACCTTCCATCGGTGAACATCGGCGCAGTGCGCGGGAACTTAAGTGAAAGTTCTTAACTCAATAGTAATGAAGCCGGGGATTTCATCTGTCCGGGCTTGATCCAAATCAGCGGTTTTGAAGCCGTTTAAACACCACATCGGGCCAATACGGTGCAAACTTGAACAATTTAAGGCAAAATGATTGGCTTATGTCTGATGATCTGCTGCGCTTTCGCTCTGAGTTTCCTATTCTTGAACGCACCACCTACATGATCAGCAATTCGCTGGGCGCCATGCCCAAAGGCGTGTATGACTCGGTACATTCATACTGTGATATCTGGGCCACGCGCGGCGTCCGCGCATGGGAAGAAAAATGGTGGATGATGGCGCGCGAGGTGGGCGATGCCGTGGGCGTTCTGATGAATGCCGAGCCGAGTTCGGTGAGCGTCCACTTGAATGTGACAAGCTGCCAGGCCGTGGTGGCCAGTTGCTTTGACTTCAGCGGCAAGCGCAACAAGGTTGTTTATAGTGACATGAACTTTCCTTCCGTGATGTATTTCTGGGAGGCGCAGCGCAGCCGTGGAGCTCGCGTGGAGATGGTCCGGACAGATGACGGCATCCATGTGCCCACGGAGCGTATCATCGCGGCCATTGATGAAGAAACCTTGATTGTGCCCATTTCCCATGTGGTGTTTCGCAGTTCTTACATCAAGGACGTGAAAGCCATCATTGAAAAAGCCCACAGCGTGGGCGCGCATGTGGTGCTGGATTGTTTTCAATCGCTGGGCAATGTGCCGGTGGATGTGCAGGCTCTTAACGTGGATTTTGCCGTGGGTGGCGTGCTCAAGTGGCTATGCGGCGGGCCTGGCACATCGTATTTATATGTCCGTCCGGACTTGGGCAGGAAGCTGGAGCCCAAGCTTACGGGCTGGTTTGCGCATGAAAATCCTTTCGCTTTTGAAATTGGCGAAAATAAATATGGTGAAGCGCCCTTCCGCTTCATGCAGGGGACCTCAAACGTGCCGGGATTTTATACAGCTATGCCGGGGCTGAAGATTATTCGTGAAGCCGGCGTTGCGCGCTTTCGCGAGAAATCAAAAAAGATGACGGCCCGATTAATTGAGCTGGCGGACCAGCGCGGCTGGCGCGTCAACGCTCCGCGCGATCCTGAGCGGCGCGGCGGCACCGTCGCCATTGACATGCCCAATTCCAAAGAAGTTTGCCAGGAGCTGTTGCGGCGTGACGTGCTGGTGGACTGGCGTCCAAAGGCCGGTGTGCGTTTCTCACCACATTTTTACAACACCATGGAAGAGATTGAACGGGCCATCCAGACCGTGGATGAGATCCTAGCAAGCATGGGCGTGGCGGCAGGAAAATAAATTTATCTCCTCATGGAAAGAAAAGCCGCCGGTGCCTATTTTGGTACATTGCACAATTTCTGTTGACCGGTTCGCCTTTGGTTCGTTAATATTTCGCTATGGCGATTACAAAGCGACAACGGCAGGTTTACGACTTCCTCCATGATTTTATCCAGCGCAATGGATACTCGCCCTCTTTTGAAGAAATTGGCGACGGCATGGGGTTAAGTTCACTGGCAACGGTGCACAAGCACATCTCCAATCTGGAGAAAAAAGGCCTGCTCAAGCGGGACTATAACCGCAGCCGCTCCATTGATGTGCTGCCGGTACGCGGCATCTTCAAGCGCCAGCCGTCCAAGGAAATTGCCCTGCCTTTAATGGGACGCATCGCCGCCGGCCATCCGATTGAAGCCGTGGAGAACCCGGAGACAATCTCCCTGGGCGATATCACCCGCTCCAAGGATGTCTTTGTGCTCCAGGTAAAAGGCGAGAGCATGAAAGATGAGCACATTGTGGATGGCGATTATGTGCTGGTGGAGAAGACCAACAATGCCCGCGATGGCGAAATTGTAGTTGCCCTGGTGGATGGCACTGACGCCACGCTCAAGCGGCTTTATCGCGAAGGCGCGAATATTCGCCTGCAGCCTTCTAACGCCGCCATAAAGCCGATCATTGTTCCGGCCAAATCCGTGCAGTTGCAGGGCCGCGTGATTGGCGTGCTGCGCAAATATTAGATCGTAAATATTCAATAAAACTATTCCTCCCTTGTCCAGGCCCGCGCTGCGCGGGCTTTGTTTTGTAATGCCACTTTGGGAATGCACTCTTGGGCCAAGCCGCTGATTCTGGCGCTGAGGGATTTATAATTTCCAGGGCTGCTTTCGTGGTCTGGTTTGGCGCAAATTCCATAGGGAAAGCGGATATGAAGATAGGAATTCTGGGTGCGGGAAACATTGGCGCAACGGCTGCGCGCTTATTTATTGGCGCGGGACATGAAGTGGCAGTCAGCAATTCACGCGGACCGGACTCGCTGCACGAGCTGGTGAAAGAATTGGGGCCGCAGGCTCGCGCCCTGACAATTTCAGACGCCGCCCTATTTGGCGAGGTCGTACTTCTGGCCATTCCCTGGCGCACGCCGGAAGCCTTGCCACGCCCTGAGCTGCTGCAAGGCAAGATCGTGATTGATGCCATGAATCCTTACCGCCCGGATGGCGGCTTTTATGATCTGGAAGGCTCTACTTCTTCAGAGATCGTATTGAAGCGTGTGCCCGGAGCGCGGCTGGTAAAAGCCTTCAATACGATTTATTACGTCCATCTGTCAAACCGCGGTCGCAAAGACCTGCCGCTGGAAGAGCGGCATACCATTTATGTTGCCGGAGACGATGAGGAAGCAAAAAAAGTGGTGTCAAAATTGATTGAAGAAATTGGATTTGCTCCCGTGGATACCGGATCACTGCATGATGGCGGACGCCTGCAAGAGCCGGATTCGCCCATCTACAACAAAACTTATAACCAGCGCGAAGCGCGCGAATTTCTGGCTACTCTCAACCAGCCGCAATAACATTTCGCGGTCTTCAACTGCGTGGTTTTGCAGACCTTATGGATGCTAGAAGCTTCTAGGTTACATTCTCACCTTCCTTCTAAGGTGAAAAGAGAACTTACTCTCAAATTACGGCTGCTACACTGAATTTTCCCCTGAAGTCCCTGCTCTGGAGTCGTGCAGTAGAAGTGCGTACGGAAAAGTTTAATAAGTATTATCGTCCGCTATTGCGGTTGGCCCGTCCATACTGGCGGCATTTGGCGGGCATTGCGGCGCTCAGCATCATTGCGGCCCCCATTTCTCTGCTGCTGGCATTCCCATTAAAAATTGCTGTGGACAATGTGATCGGCAACCGGCCATTGCCGCACATTCTCAGCATGTTTCTACCGGCCTCTTTGCAGACATCCAAAAGCGCTGAGCTGTTTCTGGCTGTCGCGCTTCTGCTGGTGCTGAGCCTGGTCCTCAATCTGCAAGCGTTTGCTTCGTGGCTGCTCCAGACATATACGGGAGAAAAACTCGTCCTGGATTTCCGCACACTGTTGTTCTGGCACGTGCAGCGGATGGACTTGCTTTTTCATGACCGTCGCGGCACCAACGAAGTGGCCTACCGCATCCAGCATGATGCTCCTGCCATTCAATACATTTTCTTGCAGGGAATGGTCCCGGTGGTGAGCGCCGTGCTGAGCTTTACCGTGCTTCTTTATGTCACGGCGTGGCTGGATTGGGAGATGGCGATGATCGCCATTGCTGTTTCGCCGGTGCTCTTCTTGCTGGCGCGCAAATCCGGCAGGCGTGCACGCGCGGGCTGGGATGGAATCAAGAAGCTTGATAGCTCCGCCATGCTCGTCCTGCATGAAGCCCTCTCTTCCATCCGCGTGGTAAAAGCGTTTGGACAGGAACGGTTTGAAGATGAGCGCTTCAAAATTCGGTCACGCCAGCGCATGATGGAGCAGGTGAAAGTCGCTTCCACGCAAGCCGCCTTTCACGTGTTGATTGCAACCACCATTGCCGTGGGCACGGCGGCCGCCATGTGGGTGGGCGTGCATCATGTTTCTATTGGCCTGTTGACGCTGGGTGAACTGCTGCTGGTGATGGCTTATATGGGGCAGTTGTATGAGCCGCTGCGGGTCATCAGCAGCAAGCTGCCGGAATTGCAATCGTGGCTGGTGAGCGTGCAGCGCGCGCTGGCATTGCTGGAAGAAGCTCCGGAACTGGTGGAAGACAGCC
>DASRCD010000008.1:0-2176 GCA_035653315.1 Candidatus Angelobacter sp. | reverse complement strand
TGCCGGCAGCCATGAAGGGGGCGCGCCATCCGAAGTGGTGCGCAATGGTGCCGCCGACAAAGTATCCCGCGGCGCTCCCCACAGGCAACCCCAGAAAAAAAATGGAGAGCATGCGTCCGCGCTTTAAGGTAGGAAACGAATCTGCGATCAGCGTGGGCGCGATGGTGGCATAACTGGCTTCACCAATGCCGACAATGGCATGGCGCAGGAGCAACTGGCTGTAGTTATGGACAAACCAGGTAAGGAATGTAAAGCCGCTCCAGATGAAAATTCCGCTCACAACGATGTTTTTACGGGGAAAACGGTCGCCTATCCAGCCAACCAGGGGCGCGGCAAACATATAGGTAAAAAAGAAGGCGCTGGTCAGCACGCCGATTTGAGCGTCAGTCACGGCGAATTCTTTTTTAACTTCAGACTGCACCGCGAACAAAACATTGCGGTCAATGTAATTCAGAATGTTGAGGCCGGTGAGCACCGCCAGCAACAATCGCGGATAAAGTTTTGGCTGCATGGAGGCAGGCCCAATTATACGCAAGCGCCTGTTGCAGGGCTTTGCGGCTGTGCGCGTGACAAATCATTTCACAGTGCCCCAATTGGCCGTTCTTCATTTATCAAAGCCTGCACGACTTTAGTTCTGCAATTGTTTTCCTAAGAAAAAATATAAAGGCATTAAGGCACAAAATACGTTGAAAAAGAAGAGATCTGGAACTATTGTTGCGGCAACTACACATTAGCAGTGCTGAACCTATGCGGCTTGTTCCTGCCGCTTTTACGGAGATGAGTATGCGGATGAGCGTGATTTGGGGCATCAGTATTATTCTGGCGTGCCTTCCATTGTTAATGGCGGTGTTTTTTCTGCTGGTTACGCTGCCAAGGAAGGTGGTTGCCGTAAAGCAGGACCTGCGGAAATTGCGCGCAGCCCCATCCGCGCAGGAGAGTGTCCGCGCCGGCGAAAGCAAAATCGCTTCTGAAGATGACATCGACCAACTGGTGCAGAAGTTTTACGATAAGTACACCCTCTCAGTCCCCGCGCTTTTACTCACAATCTTTTATGCCAGTGGGCTGGCACTGGACGACGCCTACCTGAACCAGAGATTTAATTCCGGCAGCACATGGTTTTTCCCGCAGCAACTCGTCGATGCAGCCGGTCCAATTCTTTACACGTTCGTGGGCGTTTATCTTTTCAACCTGGGCAATTTTGTGCGCCGCATCTACCTTGGCGACCTGAATGAGCAGGTCTTCTGGGGCGCCATTAACCGGCTCTGGCTTTCCATTGGGCTGGGGCTGGTGGTGCAGAAAGCCGGATTCCCATCTGCCGCTCAGCCAGGGATATTCTTCACCATCGGTTTTCTTGCCAACATTGTCCTGGAGTGGTTTCTGGACAAAACATTGAAGTTGTTGAATGTGGCGCAACCCAAGAGTGAAGACATGCCTTTACAGATGGTCAATGGCATTAACATCTGGAAGGCCTACCGGCTGGAAGAAGAAGGGATCGACAATGTTCAAAATCTGGCAACAGCCGATGTTACGGAACTCACCGTCAGAACACACTACAATCTGCGTACTTTGATTGACTGGATTGACCAGGCACTCCTGCTGATCCGGCTCACCAGCGACCAGGCAAAGATCCTTACTGCTCAAGCCACGGCCATCAGCGCCATTGAATTAGCAGCAGCGTCCCCTAAAGCTACCGGCAACAACAGCATTGCGAATGCATTGGCCACCAAGCTCAACATTGATCCAGTTCTAATGGCTGCCACCATGGACAGATTGTATGAAGATGAATATGTGCAGGATTTATGGAATTTGTGGCAGAGCGGCAAAGAAGCCGGCCCTCATGGTGGAGGAACAATGAAAATGCAATTCACCGTTGAGCCGAAAGCGGGGCAAAACATGCAGAGTGTGCCTGAAGAGAAAACCGTGGACGAAGGGGCAAAGGAGTAGTTATTCCTATGCGTGGCGGGATTTTCCGGCGAAGCCGGAGTGAGTGGAAGGTGGAATATCCTTAGAATCTCCATAGCGAAGAAACATTGTGGTCAATGTAGGATGTTTAGGCCGGTAAGCCCCCATCAACCTCAAAATAGTTATGGCGGTATGATGGTGGGCTTATAGCCTCAGGCCCGCTCTTTCGCACCCTATTAAGTCTTCAACCTCATCGGAAGCCAAGAACCATTTG
>DASRCD010000007.1:0-3171 GCA_035653315.1 Candidatus Angelobacter sp. | reverse complement strand
AATAAGCCGGGAGAACTGGAAGCAGTGCGCAATGATTCAGGAATCGTTCTGCTCAAAAACCGGCCTTACATTCTGTGCGTGATGACAACCTATCTTAAGGATGAAAAAGAAGGCTCAGCGGCGATCCGCAAGATTTCTGCGCTCACTTACAGCTATTTTGATCGTGTCTCGCGCGCCTCAGACTATGGCCGCGTGGTATCACCCAAATAGCAGGCCCGTGCTGATGAAGTTTCACAGGCCGATCATCTAGAATTAGATCAATGACCGGATTCAAGCATTTCCTGCTGATAACAGTACTAGCCAGCGCTCTGCCGGCTCCCGCGCAATTCAAGAAAGCGCCGCTTCAGCCACCAGCACAGATCAACCCGCAACTTTATAAAACAGACGCTAATGCCACGGCGGACATTCGCCAGGCCTTGATCATTGCCGGCAAGCAGAAGAAAAACGTCCTGCTGGATTTCGGCGGCAACTGGTGCATTGATTGCCATGTTCTCGACAACGCCTTCCACCAGCCGCGGATCGCTCCGTTGCTGAACAACAATTATGTTTTGGTCCACGTGGATGTTGGGCGTTATGAAAAGAACCTTGATCTGGCCAAAAAATACCACGTTGACCTGGAAAAAGGCGTTCCCTCGCTCGCGGTCCTGAATGCGCAAGGGAAGGTGCTTTATGCAACCGGCGATTTTGAACGCGCCCACCTGATGAGTGAAGATGACGTGATCCAGTTCCTGAGCAAATGGAAGCCGGAATCAGCCAGGTAAATTGCAGGCAGCAGATGAATTTATGAGGCCTGTAGCATCCTCTGCACTTCATGCACAAAGTGCTGGGGGCCATCTTGTTTGGCAAGGACCTTATCGGGGCAGCTTTCGCGCTCCAGGAATAAATGCGCATCCACCTGCATAAGGACCTTTTGTTTCGGATAGCGCTTCTTAACGTCCTCACAAAAAGCCAATCCTGGTTCGGCGAAATGGCCAACATCAACAATAACAAGGTCATATCGGCGCGCGGAAATCACGGCGCGGGCTGCCTGCAGATCAGCAGCGGTATCCACATGATGGCCTTCCATGCGCAGCATCAAGGCACGCAGATGTTGCACGGTGGCATCACCGTTGACAAGCAGTATTCTGGGATTATGTTTGGCACTGGGCATTGGGGACCTTCTCTTTTTCTTGAGCCTGAGATTTAGTCCCAGAGTACACCGTCAGCAGCTCCGGCAGATAGCCCATTCATCGTAGTCATACCTAGATTTTTGAGGACAGCAGCCGTTATGTACTTTCGATTTATTTCAGGTGCTGGCTAAACCACCCTGCGGCGCGTTCAATAATGTCGCGCTGGTGCGCCGGGCTTGCAATTGCATGGCCCTCATGCTCATACACCACAAACTCATTTTCCACTCCCAGCGTTTTAAGCGCGTGCCAGAACTCATAGGATTGTGGCGTGGGGCACTCGCCATCACTGTCACCCACAAGAATGAGCGTGGGTGTTTTCGCTTTCTTAATGAACGTGATTGGTGAACTCTTGGCATAGACTTGAGGATCGTCATACACTGACGCGCCAAAGAACGGGATCATCCACTGGTCGATCTGGTTTTCCCCGTAATAGCTCTGGAAATTCGCCAAGCCAGCTCCAGCCACTGCGGCGGCAAACCGGTTGGTCTGCGTAACCGCCCACATGGTCATATAACCGCCGTAGCTCCAGCCGGTAATGCCAAGGCGATGCTCGTCAATGGGAGCATCTTTGATTGCCTCATCCACGCCTGTCATGATGTCGCGGAAATCGCCATAGCCAAAATCTTTTACGTTGGCGCGCGCAAACGCTTCTCCTCCGCCAAAACTTCCGCGCGGATTCGGCATAAAAACAAAGTTGCCCGCTCCAGCCAGGGCAATTCCAAAGCTGTGCGCGCTCGGCCAGCTTGAATGCGTCATGGACCCAGGGCCGCCATGCACCAGCACCACCATGGGATATTTTTTCGCAGGATCAAAGTTGCGCGGATAGAGCAGCCAGCCTTGCAAATTGAAGCCGTCATTTTGCCAGTGAATGCTCTTCGCCTCGCCCCAGGCAGGCTTGAGATTGGCGTTTTTTGACGTGATCTGTTTCCATTGCCCAATTGGCCCGGCCCAAACCTCTGGTGGCTGTGATAACGATTGGCGAATGACCGATGACATGCTGCCATCGGCGGAAAGTGAAACCGCAGTGCCCCAGCCGTTCGCGGTAAATTCCCCGGCAAAATGCGCGAGCGTATTAACCTTGCCGCTGCTAATCTCCACCGTGGCAACGCCGCTTTCACCGTCAACATCTTCGCCAAAAAGTATTTTGTCTTTGCCGGTCCAGGCAAGAGTGGTCGCGGAAGCTTTCATCTCCGGCGTAATATTTTTGGCCGTACCGCCCTCTGCTGGAATGAGAAAAATATCGCCACCCACTGAGGGCTCGTCACTCATGATGCCGGAGATGAACGCAATCGATTTTCCATCGGGCGACCATTTGGGAATGGCAATCTGGGAATCAACCGGCGGCTTGTACACCGGCTTCATCTTTCCACCTGCGGCAGGGATTGTATAAATCTGCGCGATATACCAGTTATTGTCTCCATTGCCATGCGCGGCTGTGACTGCAAAACGCTGGCTGTCTGATGACCAGTCATATTCATAGACATACATGTCAGCCGGGGAAATCTGGGTCAGCTTTGCCGTAGCCACGTCCACAAGCACCAGGCGCTGTTCGGTTACGGCTTCTTTGATCACACCGGTCTGCGCTTTTTCCGCCACCAGCGGCCCTGCGGCGCGTTCAGCATTCTCAGTAAAAAGTACGGCAATGGTTTTGCCATCCGGTGACCAGCCGGGCGAAGCAATAAATCCTTTTACGCTGGTGAGCTTCCGGGCTTTGCCACCGGATGCATTCACAACATAGAGTTGCTGGCCGTCCCTGGCATCTGAGAAGAAGGCAATCTGCTTGCTATCAGGTGACCACGCTACTGCTCCTTCAGTCATGCCACCGGCTGTGATGCGTTGCAGATTGCCGCCATTGGCAGACGAAACATAGATGGCTTCATTGCCATTTTCATTTTCCACCCATGCCACTTGTTTTCCATTCGGAGAAACGGAAGTTTGCGCGAATCCTTTGGCGCTGAAGAGAGTGGTAATCACGTCGTCCATGGCGGACTTTGTGCGCGAA
>DASRCD010000006.1:0-4103 GCA_035653315.1 Candidatus Angelobacter sp. | reverse complement strand
AATAAGCGGGCCACGCCGTTGATTCCCTCAATTGCGCCGTCAATCCAGGGCTTGTTCATCTTCCAGCATGCGCGATTGATCCACAGCCGCGCCTCGCGATTGTCCAGCCCGGCGAGCACAACGTCTGCCCAGGCAAACAAGCCCAGTCCCAGCCCATGCACCACATTTGCTGTAATGGGGTGGACATGCGCGTCAGGAAAAATATTTTTTACGGCATCAGCGGCAACGTCCGCCTTGCGCCGTCCTACATCACTGGCACGGTAGAGAATGCTGCGCGAAAGATTGGAAGCTTCAATGGAGTCAAGGTCCACCACGACGATATTGGCAAAGCCCAGCAGCGCAAGATTTTTCAGGATTTCATTACCCAAAGCTCCCGCGCCAATCACCAGTACCTTGGCGGAACGTAGCTTCTCCTGGTCCCACCAGCCGATGAGACGAAAACGGCTGAACCTGTCATCCGAGGTTGCGGCAGCCGGCGATGCAATGACCTTGCTCATCGTGCTCCCGGACATATTGCTGTCGTGTTTTTTGCTCCCGCGGTAATTTCCGGTTGCAGGCGAAGAATGTCGCCGTCTTTTACCGCTGCATCGGCCAGCGTCTGCGAATCCTGCACCTGGCGTCCGGAATTTTTGTGATGGAATTTATAGCTGAGCGGAGCGCCATCCGGGCCATTTTGCGGCAATTGCAGCTTATCCACCAGCACGGCAATAATGCGGTTGGCCGGAGCGTCATCCGGCAATTCCACCGGCACGCGCTTGTTCTCAGTTGAGTCGTAAACAGTAACGGTTATGTTTGCCATGTTGAAAGTTTCCTATTGTGCAGACGCGGTTTCCGTTAGCGCCTTGCGTACTTTGGTCTGGTGCACAAAACTGGCCAGCAGGTTTGCGGGAGCGCCGCCGCCGATTACCATGTTCCAGTCGGCTTCATGCAAAAGCGCTTCCGTGCTGACCGCAAAATTCAGGTTCTCCGCTTCAGGCTCCATGGAGCGCGCCACCTTGGAAGTGACAATGCCCAGCAGGTTTCCATATTCGTCATAAACGGGGCCGCCGCTGTTGCCGGGGCTGATGGGAGCTGAAACCTGCAACACATCGTTGCCGGGCGTACGCGAAACAATGCCGTTACTGACGGAGAAATTCAGCCCTTCCGGATGGCCAATCACGAAGATCTTTTCACCCATTTGGACACTGCTGTAAGTAGCCACAGGCTGCGTAAATTCAGACGAGCCCTCATGGCGGTTGAGCCACAGCAGAGCGACATCAAGCTGCTTATGCCGGCCCACCACTTCCGCCGATGCCCAGCCATTCATCCCATCAGAAACCATGACCCTTTGCGGGCCGGAACGGGACTGCCAGCCTTCTCCATCGGCCACATGCCTTGCCGTGGCAAGTAGATAGCCATGGGAGTCCGCATGCAGAATCAGCGCCGCACCCAGCATTCCGGATGGGCCGGAAGATGATTGAAACCATCTTTTTGCCGTAGGCGATGCCAGCAGCACCAGCGGCTTCAGCGTGGAACTCAACTGAACGCTCGACATGACCTGTCCAGTAGGAAGAGCAGGGAAGTTGCTGCGCTCATCCAGGTTGGAAAGTGATGAACTGATTGCATCCGGCACCGGGACCGTATTGCTGGAAAAAGTAAAGATGACGCCAGCGGTGGAAAGCAGACCGCTCACGATCAACAGCGTGAGCAGATAAGAGGCCCATGTCTGGCGGACTTTGGGCGGCTGGTTGCGCATGCATAAACGCAGGATTAACGCGGCAAGAGAAAGCAAAGGCAGCACTATTACCAGCGGTGCTACAAGAATCCGGGCCCAGAGCGGCACGGGATTCGGCACTTTGGGACGCACTTCATGCCCGCCCTGCACCGGTATCTTTGTATGGGCAACTTCTTCAGTTGTTATAACAATAGGATCCATGAAATATGCTTGTTCACACCTGGGGGAGTGCAATTGCGGGGGTGATTTGTTCCTGAATTAATGGAATGCTTATTTTTATAATGGCTTTACGGCCAAAAGCAAGAAAAACTATTCCACTCTATACCCCGCAGTGTACTGCTTGTTATCTCTGAAAACCATCCGTGGAAATACCTTAAATAGGTGGTTGTGCCGTGAAGGTATATATAAGGTTGTTGTACAGCTTGCCAGTCGAGGGCTACTGACCATCTTTGATCCAAAATGCAAGGTTTAAGCCTGTTTGCGTTCTTTGAAAAGCGATTACAGCGCGTTCCCATGCGCTGTTCGTCCCCTCAGGAATTTGACAACACGGTGAATACGCTTTTACTTTTCTTGCAGGTGAACCCCTTCTTATCTACGCGGAGGCAAAGGATGCGGCGCTCTTTTATTACTTTTGTCCTGGCGTTCATGGCAGTGCTATATGCAGACCATGCCATGGCCCAGGATTTGGCTACATTTGAAAAGCACGTCACGGTCAAAGTCCTGAAGAATGGACTGACTGTGGTGTTATGTGAACGGCCGGAAGCGCCGGTCTTTTCTTTCTTCACCATTGTTGACGTGGGTTCAGCGCAAGACCCGCAGGGTGAATCCGGTTTGGCCCATATGTTTGAGCATGAAGCCTTCAAGGGGACAGACCGCATTGGCACCACCGACTATGCCAAAGAAAAAGTCGCCCTGGAAAAAGTGGAGCAGGCCTGGGCGGCTTATGACCATGAAGACCGGAAAGAAAATGGACGTGATCCCAAGAAAGTTGCCGAGTTGAAAGCTGCCTTTGATAAGGCCCGTGAAGAGGCCAACAAGTACGTGATCCAGAACCGTTTTGGGGAAATCATTGAACGTGAAGGCGGCGTGGGGCTCAACGCCAGCACCAGTATGGACAGCACACAGTATTTTTATTCCATGCCCGTGAACCGCTTTGAAGTATGGGCCTACCTGGAATCTTCACGGCTCCAGAAAACGGTTTTTCGCGAATTTTATAAAGAGCGCGACGTGGTGCATGAAGAGCGCCGCCTCCGCACGGACAGCAATCCCATTGGCAAACTGGTTGAGCAATTTTTTGCCGCGGCTTATGTGGCGCACCCTTACCAGCGTTCCGGCGTGGGCTGGCCTTCAGAGCTTGATCACCTGAGCGCGACGGAAGCGGAAAAGTTTTACAAAAAGTATTACATCCCTTCCAATACGGTCATCGCCCTTGTGGGCGACCTCAAACCAGCACAGGTTTTTCCTATCGTGGAAAAATATTTCGGCCCTATACCATCGGCGCCAAAGCCTGAACCGCTGACCACGATTGAACCGGAACAATTCACTGAGCGTAGCGTAGTCATGCAGGATTCGTCACAACCGTTTTATATAGAGGGTTATCACCGTCCTGACTACAAAGATCCGGACGATGCCGTGTATGACGTAATTTCTGACCTTGTTTCAGAAGGACGCACTTCACGCCTGTATCGGTCTCTGGTTCGCGACAAAAAGATCGCAGTGGCCGCAGCTGGATTTTCCGGATTGCCGGGCAACAAGTATCCCGGATTATTCAGCTTTTTTGCGGTCCCAGTGCAGGGCCATACAGCCATGGAGATGGGGAAAGCTATTCGCGAGGAAATTGAAAAACTGAAAACACAGGATGTAAGCGATGAAGAATTGCAGATGGTGAAGACCCGCGAGAAAGCTAACTTGATCCGTGGCTTGGCCAATAATGAAGGACTGGCCGGGCAGTTGGCGGAAAATCAGCTTCGCTATGGCGACTGGCGAGAAATCTTCCGCAACGTGGACAAGATTGATAAGGTGACCAAGGCGGATATCCGCAGAATAGCCAATAAAACATTCGTCGATTCAAACCGGACGGTTGCCGTAATTGAAACCAAGCCGGCTGCTGCCGCAAACGCAGCAGCGCAGAAGGAGTCGAAATAATGAAAAGACAAACGATTTCCTGCCTCCTGCTGCTTGCGCTGGCTTCACTAGCGGCTTCAGCTCAAAATGCTGCTCAGGCAAAGACACCTCCCGCCCCGAATGCGCAGGTCCCATTGACCGGACCAAAAGTTGAGGATGCCGCTACCGGCGACCTTCGCGCCATAAAAAAACCGCAGTTGCCGGATTTTCATCCGCAACAGCCCAAGCGCATTCAGTTTGAAAATGGCATGGTGATCTTTCTGCA
>DASRCD010000005.1:0-12669 GCA_035653315.1 Candidatus Angelobacter sp. | reverse complement strand
ACATGCCGGCTTATCAAAATCGATGATTAACTGACACGCGCTGCTGGAAGAGTGCGCTGCTGGTCTTGCATCTGAATATTTTGTTAGAGTCGTTGGCGCGCTCCGGTAAACTGCGCAGAGCACTTGGAGGGTTTGATATGGCGAAGCCGCCGCTGATTTTTACCTATTACATTGCCGCTCCCATCGAGAAAGTCTGGGATGGGTTTGTATCGAAGGAAGCGAATGCAAAAATCTTTATGGGCGCGGACTTTGAGGCGGACTTGAAGCCCGGTGGCGCGATGACATGGTCCGGGCCGGGTAAAGATGGCAAGCCGATGCGGTATGTGACCGGCAAGGTGCTGCGTGTGGAAGCCCCGAAGCTGCTCGAATATAGGTTCGGCATGGGCGATGGAGCTGTGATGTCAAGAGTGAAGCTGGAACTGACGCCGGAATCCGAGGCCGTGAAAGTTGTGCTGACGAACGATGAATGGACGGAAGACGATCCGGCATACGTTCAGAACGCGGATGGCTGGCCCCGGATTCTTTCGCGTCTGAAGACCCTCTTGGAGACCGGCAAGACATTCCGTCCGCATTAGCCTCTCATTGCCTAAATAAAAAGCGCGAAGACTGCCTTCACGCTTATCGGTGGAATCTGCGGCTATAAAGCCGATAGTCGTTTATTTTGCTGAAGTGAGTACCAGTGGTTCGGAATCCCCTGTGCTCACCCCGGAGAAAAACTTGCGCAGCTCTGGGTAATCCTTTGAGATAAAGGCCATTCCAGCCATGGCGAAGTCACGGTTGATCACCACTGTATTTCCATTAGCGGTGCGCTCCACCTTATACATAGAGAAAGCCGTGCGCAACGGATCAGTCTTAGGCAGGTTCTCCATGTGAAAAGAGTTCGGGTAGGTGATATGCATTTCATCAATGGCATAGTAAGGATAGTAAAAATAAACCGGGTTCTTGCGCTCTCCCTCGGCAAATGGCTGCTTGCTTCTGGACTGGAAAAAGTTGGTGGGGACCAGCATGCGTTTACCTGCATTGCTGGCCAATGAAGGAACGTCCACGCTGAAGGTTGCTGTGAGCTGGGCATCGGCGCTGTCCCAGCCATTGGCGGTTTCAAATTTCACGCTGCTTCCATTCGGCAGCATCTCCTGCAACTCTTCTTCCAGCGCTTTCTGCCGGCCGGCTTCATCGGTCTTCATGCCACTGAGCTTGTGAATCAGCGCCTCTTCGCCTGCCCATGCAACAGCAACTTTGCCGTGCGCGCTTCCATCTTCCGCCAGGATCAGTTTGCCCACCCGCTTGCTCACGGCATCCTTATAGCTGGGTGTAGGCGTGGAAGCCAGTTCGGCGGTGCCGGCCGCTGTCTGCCTGAGTCCCTGGCTTGATGTGTGCTGCCAGGCAAGCAGGCCAAATGGACAAAGCGGCGTGCCTGGATCCAGAAAAACGTCCTTGCCATCCAGCACCACCACGGCGATTTCCACTGTCAATTGCCCTTCATTGGGTACATTGACCCGAAAAAATGTTTTCTCGCGGTCTGCAATGCGCATGAGATATGCGGGAACATTGGCGGCGCGGGCCATGGCCACAAAAAGCCGCGCAATATCATTGCTGAAGCCTGCGTTCCTGCGCAGTACGCCTTCAACCGTACGCTTATCGCGGGGCTCTTTTGAGATTTCTTCCAGGATTGCTGTATCGCGTTGGTAATTTAGGTTTTTCGCTTTTTGCACATAGGCATAAATTTTCCGCGCCTTCTGTTCGGGCGTGTCAGAAGCGCTCACAACCTGGTTGGTTGCTGAAGCAACCGCGCCGGAGCGGCCTATGAATTTTTCCACTTCCTTGTTCCAGTATTTACCTTCATCTTTCCAGAAATCCTGGGCTTTCATGGTCTTGCTTGTGCCGTAATAAAAATCCACCTGCATCTTCAGGATGTCAGCCGGAGGAGAATATTCTTCTTCCTCAAATGCGGGAATGTCTTTTAATTCCAGCTCCAGATGGTTATTCACGGTAGGCTTAATCGCAATATTTTCCGGCAAGCCAATTGGTAAATAAAGGACGCGGTCTTTGATATCGCCGCGTTCGTCATGGATCGTATATCCCGCCTTATCGAAGGGAATAAAAGTGAACTTGGCGCGCTTTTGAAAAAGGTTGTCCTGTATGACCCAATGCGGGGCAAAGAGAAGATCGTCCCAATATTCAGTGTATTTCCATTCAATAATGCTGCCTATCTGCACATTGGGCAGCGCAAAAGTTTTGGCAAGATATTTAATGCCGTGCGCTTTTAAAACTGTGGTGTTAAAGGCCTTTCCAGTAAACGGCGTGATTGTGCCGTCAGGAGCGATTGTGCGTCCTTTAATATCGCTGATTCCACCGATGCTGCCATCATATTCAATGGCAACATCCCCATAACGCTTTCCCTGCTCGGTGAAGATCTTCACGCGCTTATAAACATACCGATGATGGGTCATGTCATCAGCTGTTTCCTCGTGATAGAGGATGATGGCATCGGCAGGATGGGCCGGGTCTGCCGTCATCTTCAGTTCTTCAGGATTAATCGGCTGCCAATCATCTAACGCAAACAGCCGGGAAGAAGGAAACAACAGGACAAATGCCATCATGGCAAAAGAAAGTCTGGCGCGGAACATGAAACTACCTCATGGACTATAGGGACTTTGGGTAAGGGTGCAGCATTTTATACAACATAGCTTAGTTGGCCGCAAGACTATTCCATAAGATCGGGTTACTTCAGCAACTTGCATGGATTGAAAATACTTATTTAAGAGCTTCCAGCCCCGGCTGAAGAAATGACAGCAAGTAGTGTCCGATTGAAGGAAAGTGAGTGGCCAGCAGAGTGAGCAAAGGCACAGCGCCCAGGGAGATAATGCGCAGATAAAAACCCCGGTCCAATTGGTTGGGCTTGGTGCCGGTAATCCGGCTGATAATATGGTTGCGCTCCATTTGCATCAGCACACTCACAGATGACACGCCAATCAGAACAAAGATGGCGCTGAAAGCCCACACCAGTGAGCGGTGCGGTTCAAAGGAGTACACATTCAGTGAGAGCAATACCAGGCTGAAAACCGCGGCCTGCAAGATGAGCCAAAGCCGGATGTGCCCCATTACGATCCGTATAAATGCCACATAACGCAAGGCGACATATTCCTGCATGCGGCGAAGATTATCCAGTTCAGGATCAGGTTTTTCTTCTTTGCAGCAATGAACCACTACCGGCTTGTCCTCCTTGTCAGCTTCTTCCTCCATGAGCTCTGGATGCTTCAATAGACCTGGATACTTCAATTCTCGCTGCAGAACAGTCATAACATCTTTAAGGACATTTGCCAGAGAGTCTTGAAGCTTATTGAAGCGATCCTCCAGCTTGAGAAAGTCTTTCTTTTCTTCTGAATTGATTTTGTGAATTTCTGCTCTTAAATCCTGTGAAGCTTTAAGATTGCCCGTCAGATCTCCCCCTGTCTCCTCGCTCTTAATCAGTTCCATTACCTCAAAAGACTTGGCGAGGCTGGTCCATTCCGCTTGTTGTCCGCCGGGGCTCCAAACAGAAAACCAGCTGGTCCCTTTTAAGCGGCTGAACGCCGGGCGGATGGATGAGCGTTCCAACCCAAGGAGAAAATGGTGTAGATGCGTCCAGGTTTGGGTAAGGCGCATGCCATTGCTTAACATCAGAGCCACCACAATACAGAAGATTGCTTCGTAAAGACCCCCAAAAGCAGGCTTTTCAATTAAGTTGAAGGGGTGAAAAGGGTGTAGGGAAACGATCCATGCTGCATAGATAAGGCCAAATGAGACGCAATAATTTCTATTTAGCAGGAACTTATTTACCGAACAGGCAATCACTCCTTCTTCTGCACCAGGAAAATCCTTGCCAAGGTTAAGCCGGGGACGAACCCGGTCATCAAAGCGCAAACGCCATATTTCAAAGAACCCCCATAGATACACTGCGATAAGAAGCAAGAGAATGGGTGTAAGCGGAGACACTCCGGTGGCCAGGTTGACGGATCGATAGCTGAAAAAGAATCCATAGTGAGTAGGACCATCATCCAGCAGCCAGTACCAGATAAATGTACCTGTTCCGACGGCCACCCATATGATGACTGTAAAAAACATGCTCCACAGATGACAGCGTCTTTCCTTTGAACTAGGATCTTTGTCCGTCATTGCATAAAACTGGTAACCAATTGAGCTGCAAGTTCCAACCAGAGCAATACAAGCCAAAACAGCAACAACACACAGGCCCTGAACATAAATACCGGCATGGCAGCCGTATTTCAAAGCAGGAATAACAAACAAGGCCAAGGCAAATGCCAGCGAAACGGAAATAACATTGATAAAGAGAAAACGTTGCGGAGGAGCAGCATTGATCAAGGAAAAATCGCGGAACCGCATGGCATCTGGCTTGACCGTGATTAGCAGCCAGCTCTGCAAGAAGCCCACCATTACCA
The DNA here is from genome assembly GCA_035653315.1 of Candidatus Angelobacter sp. Classification (GTDB taxonomy): domain Bacteria; phylum Acidobacteriota; class Terriglobia; order Terriglobales; family Acidobacteriaceae; genus Angelobacter. The sequence goes on along the minus strand of DASRCD010000005.1, from coordinate 8,230 downwards.
GCAATAGAGTGACAACGTACCATGCTGAAGAAAAGTCATGGTTCTGCATGGATGGAAGCTTGTCGCTTGTGTCACTAGTTACAGGCTGCCGAATAATTTGAATCGGCCAATATCCGCCAGTTCCCACAATCGTCAGCCAAATAGGGAGAATTGTAGGCTTGGAATTGAAGTCAGCCGCACCAAAGGGCGTGCTTACCTCCATCAAAGTACCGCCTTTGGAAGGAATGGCTTCCCGCATGGCGAGCACAGCAGCGTTATATTGCCCTTCTTCGTATTGATCAGGGAAAGGAAGCTGCGGCAATTTTTGAGAATTGGTCCAATTCAGGTTGCGTCCAATAAGAGGATACGTGCTGACGGAGAGCATGCCAATGTAAGGCGCATTCTCAAGGTCTCGCTCAAAAAGCAAATCGGAGTTGAAAATAAAAAGACGCACGTCAGGACAGGCAGCGCGAAGGAATTTGGCAAGAAATAACACATCAAGAACATTGGTGCCTAAGATGCCTACAAATTTGTAATGCCCGCGTCTCAGGTCCGCTGCATACTTCATAAGTACAGCTTCCTTGGAGAGCGGCCCTTGCGCCCGGGAAAAATCTGGAGGCTCGTCACCAGAGTTGGGCTGCTGATCAGCCAGAGTAAATGGCAAATAGGTTGGATCATCCGATGTGCCAGTTGGCTGAGAACCGGCCGGCGCAGGCTCACTGGAAGAGGAGGCATTGCGCAAACTTGAGATCTCACGCGGATAACGGATATCCGTGTAAGCACAGTCCTGTAGGTTACCTTGAGATATAGCATTTCCATAGGTTGTGGCTGCTTCAGAAAGAATGGCTACCTGGGGAATACCTGTGTAGCATTGAATAGCATCCTTACCATGCAGAACAGAAATAAGCTCCTGCACTGCCGTTTCTGAGTCAACCACCAGAGTATGAAATTTAATTTTGCTTGTAGGAGCGGTTTTAGCTGGGGGCTCGCCTGGTTCGCTCTGCTCACATCCTTGGAAAGGCGAAGATGTGGGGGAATCCTGTGCAAGCAATTCCTGGTTTTTAATCGCACAAATACTGGAAACCGTACCACTAAAAGCGTTGAATGTAGATGGAGAATCTGGTCCAGTCAATCGGCGCAAAGATGCCAGCGAGCCAGAGAATGTGGGCCCAATCAGTGAAATGTCTTTATTATTGCTGCAATTCCCCCGCGTGGCATTATTGCATAGCTGTCGAACGTAGCTCACGGCATTGGTGAATTGAGTTCCATCGATACCAGTGGTTGGAGTTTCAGCTACCAGAAAGACATAAAGGATTTTTGGTGTATCGTTTTTATCGTTACTTTCTGGACCGTTCCAGCGAAACATCAAAAGCCCCGGTTGTTTTTCTTTTTCACTGGCATCTTCGGTATCCGCTTGCGCGGAAGCGTTTCCGGGTTTTTCTGGTTGCCAGGGTAGCCAGTACCGGTCCATCTCATAGCCCATGGACTCTCCCGATAACTGAAGCGCTTCTATTGTCCGGTCAAAACCTAGCGACAAATGACTATGGACAGGGTCAGGAACAGTGGCAATCATTGCCGCTACGGATTGAGAGGGCGGAACGCACCAGCGTACGCTGCGTTCATTCTCGATCACAGGCTTGGCATCGTTTCTGCCCACGGCTTTGTCCCCACTGGATTTTTGTAGGGCCAAGTCCACGCCGCCGAAAGAAGCCACTTTCTTTGTTTCAGGATCTGCCTTTAGTGAAGGACATAGTTCCTGAGGCTGGACACCGGCGAAATACTGGCGCGATGCCTTCCACGGTCCCTCTTCCGGCCATGCTTTATCCTGTGTTTTTGCCCTCTGCAACTCCGTATGCTTTGCCGAGGAGTGCGCTTGGTCCTTTGAGATCAGTTGGGACAAATTCCCAGTCCTGCCGAAAAAGAGTACAGCCAGGAGTAAGCTCCCGGTTGTGGACCCCATTAGACTCGCGTTCTTGAGTAGCGCCATTGACGTCTCTCCAACAGCTAATGCCTGGAATAGGCATGATGGGTTGCTGGATCAACCATCCATCAGCCCATTGAAAAAGAATCAACCCTCGCGATCAGCAAGGAATGGAAGGCTTTGCATAAAAGAACGCAAGCTAAGAATGATTCCCTTTGAAGCGTTCCTCCTTTTTAGTGCTAAAAAGACTGAATCTGTTTCAGACAAAACGAAAAGAGGAAGTTATCTAAACAGATAACTTCCTCAGGAGAGCTGATAACAGTGCTGGATGTAGAGTTGTTACTGCATAACCGACAGGTCCTCAGCCTGGGCTTTTTGCTTAATGCGTTCAAAGACTGCCTTTACTACCCGGTCGCAGCGCACAGCATGGAACTGATATAGATCAGTTGCGCGCCCGCGTGCCTGCGCGTACAAGGCCTTGCGCAGCATGGCATGGGCACGGTGCAGCCGGGTTTTTACCACGGCATCACTCACGCCCAGGCTTTCCGCGGTTTCAGCCACACTCATTTCTTCCACTTCACGCAGTACAACCACAGCGCGATAGGCTTCCGGCAACTGGTCAATCGCTTCTTCCAGTAGCTGGCGTGCTTCAACATTGGCTATGGAAACTTCAGGGTTGGGAGCGGAAGATTTCAAACTGGGCATGGTTTCTCCGTTTGAAGGCATGGCATCAAGTTCGTCAATCCGGCTGCGGCGGCGCTTGCGGGCCAGAGCTTCATGAATGGCAATCCGGGTGAGCCAGGTAGAAAAGGCGGCCTTGCCGGCGAATTGATGCAGATGTTCATAAGCGCGGACATAGGCATCCTGCATTACGTCTTCTGCCTCGCCATCATCGCGCAAAATCATCCGGGACATACGATAAAGCCTCTGGTTGTAACGCCGCATCAGGATCTCAAACAAAGCGGTTTCACCAGCAAGTACGCGGCTTACTACTTCTTCATCGCGAAGTTCGCTCTGGGCCAAGGCCCCCACCAGAGTTGTGCTCACCTGTCCCCTCCTGTACCAATAGAGTAACCGGAAAGCCAAGGGTTACAATTTTAAGTCTTTCAGGAGCATGGCAATGCGGGGATTCGCCTTAATTTGCGCTTTATTGGTTTCTATTGGGGCCTGGGGGCAATGGCAGCCGCAAAACAGCGGGACTGACGTACAGCTTCGCGGCATCAGCGCCGTCTCGGACAAAGTAGCCTGGGCCAGCGGCGCAAAAGGCACCATCTTGCGGACGATTGACGGCGGCGCAACCTGGCAAAAGCTGGAAATCATGGATGCTGACGACCTCGACTTTCGCGACATACAGGCTTTTGACCAGAACACCGCTTATGCGCTGAGCATTGGCGAAGGCGACAAATCGCGGATTTACAAAACTACGGATGGCGGCCGGATCTGGCAGCGCCAGTTCATCAACTACAATCCTCAGGCTTTCTATGACTGCTTTGCTTTTTGGGACAGCACACACGGCATTGCCCTGAGCGACTCAGTTGACGGCAAGTTCCCTCTGATTGCAACTTCAGACGGCATCAACTGGAACCCTGTTGCCGTAAAAACCATGCCTGCGGCTTTGCCTAAAGAAGGGGCTTTTGCCGCCAGCGGCACATGCATTGCAACGTTCGGTAAAAATGATGTCTGGTTTGCCACCGGCGGGCCGGCGGCGCGGGTTTTTCATTCTTCAGATCGCGGCATGAATTGGACGGTTGCAGAAACACCGGTTCTCCATGGTCAGGCCACACAGGGAATTTTTTCAATTGCTTTCTGGAGCGCCAAGGATGGCCTTGCCGTGGGCGGAGATTATCAAAAGCCATCGCAGGGTGGTGAGAACGCGGCAGTAACGCATGATGGCGGGAAGACATGGAAGTTAAGCACAGCAACTCTGCCGGGATATCGCTCTGCCGTGGCGGTGGTTGGCAGCGCGTCACCTCACTTTGTGGCTGTGGGAACCAGCGGCGCGGATGCATCCACCAAACCAGAAGAAAAATGGAGCCATTTGGATGATGGCAACTACAATGCCATAAGTTTTGCCGGGCAGGCTGGCTGGGCTGTGGGTCCGGCAGGCCGCATCGTCCACATACTGCATGCTGCGGAAAAATGAGACTGACAAAGATCAGTGTCTGGGAAGCGGAAAACAATACTGCCATTCGGTTTGACCGGCTTCTTTTGCCTCATTAGAATTTGTGGCCTCACCACGGAGGCAAGCAAAATGCAGGTCCATTTATCTCTCAAATGCAAATCTTTCTTCCATGCGGCACAAATCTTGATGGCCGCCGGTCTTATGCTGGCCACAAGTTCACTCACAGCTCAAACCATTCCACCGCCGGGCCTGGTGATTGGCTCAGGTAATACGGCTACTGCCGATCCTACGATTCCACGCCCTGACACCACACCCTGTGTAGTTAACCTGTTCAGCAATGTTGCTTTTGCGGATTTCTCTCCCAAGCCTTTTTCTTTTACTCCTCCTGCGAATTGTCCGGGACCATGGGCCAAAGTAGTCCTGAACGCGGATTTCTCCATTCAAGCCGGTTTGCAGTTTGATCGCACAGCAGAGATCTGGATTGGCGGCGTGAACGTTTACTTTGGCACAACGTCTGAACCTTCAGGAACGGTGGCCCGGTCATGGCACGTCGAGCGCGACCTCACGGATTACTCCGCGCTCCTTTCCGCCGCGCAAAATGGGCGCGTGGATTTGGGCAATCTGGTGAATTCGCAATTTACCAGCACGCTTTTTGGCACGGCCACTATCCAGTTTTATCCGCTGCGGAGACATGAAGACGCGGCGCGCACAGCAGACATGGTTTTACCGCTGGCTTCTGATCCCACGGGAGGAACGGCATTTCTCTCCACATCTACCGACGCACTGGCCAGGACATTTACCCTGCCGGCAAATGTTGAGAAAGCATTCCTGGATGTGGTTGCACAAAGCCAGTCTGGAGACGAATTCTGGTACACATGTGTGCCCAACGATGTTGCCAATGAACTGCAGAGTTGCGGCGGAGGCCCTTTCCGTGAAAGTGAAGTCACCATTGATGGCACGCCAGCCGGTGTTGCTCCGGTTTATCCGTGGATTTACACCGGAGGTATTGATCCGCTTTTATGGCGTCCAATCCCCGGAGTTCAGACGCTTAACTTTCAGCCATATCGCGTTGACCTTACGCCTTTTGCGGGATTGCTGAGCAACGGCCAGCCTCACCAGGTGGCCGTGAACGTGTTCGGCGCGAACAGCGGCTTTTCCACCACGGCGACGCTGTTGATCTTCCAGGACCACGGATCAAATCAGGTCACCGGAGAAGTTACACGCAACACCATTGGTTCCCCGGCGCCAAATGTAATTGAAAATCTCAATACTGCCGCTGATGGGACCATTACCGGATCGGTCACCGTGGACTCAACCCGCAGCTTCCGCGTAGAAGGATTTGTCAGAACGTCTCATGGCCGTGTGGAGACCAGCGTTCGCCAGGACATTCAATTCTCAAACATTCAGAATTTCAACATCACCAACCTTGCGTTTGTGCAGAACATTAAACAGCGCACAACCATCTCGTCTGAAACCAGCACCAACGGGCAGGATGGCGGCAAAACAGAACAAAAGTTTGAATGGCCGCTGGACCTGAACATTAACTTTATCGTAAACGCGGACGGCTCAGGCGGTTCACAGACCACCACAGTCCGGCAGCAATTCCAGAGCGCAACCACTCAACACGCCCATGGACGCGATTCGTTCAGCGTTGTCTCAAATACCGTTACGCCGAGCGACACATTGCTGTTTGACGCGAACTTTAACATTACCGGCAGCAAGGGCCAGCAAAGCGCACAGGAGTTCTTTTCCGATGATTCAGAAAATGGCTGTTTCAGCCGGAAGATTACTGCTGCCGCAGGCTTGCTGACCAGCGTTACCAATGGCGCTTTGTGCAAGAGTGACAAGCATGGCAATTAAGTAAAAAATTACTTATGCAGAAGGCGCGGAAATTTTCGCGCCTTTTTCTTGAACAGTTGATCAGTATTTTTGCCGTCGAGAAATGGAGCGCGTATCATTTACTTATCATCCCCAAGAAAGAAGCGTATTTATGGTGTCCCAATCATCCGGCAACTCGGCAATTCTTGATGTAACAAAGTTTGATTTGAACCAGGCGCGCTGGCATTGTGACCAGCTTGAGCGCGGCAAAGTCCTGTTCTTCAGCCATGTGCCGTTTGATTTTCCTGAGGCTGACCGCGAGTTTTTGCTTTCACAAAAACAAACCGGCTCGCGCTTTCACAAAAACATTTCTTATCGCCCGGCCAAAGACCTTTTGAAAGGCGTGGATGACAATTCTCCTGATCGCGAACGCATGAATACAATCATGCGGAATTTTTCTGCCGCAGTCACCAGGTTCATCTCGCAATTTCTGGCGCCGTATGCGGGAAAGATGAAGCTGGATTTTGCCAGCTTCCGCCCGCTGGAAGAGCGGGGACGCGACTTGTCATTACATAAACGCAATGACCTGCTGCACGTGGATGCATTCCCTTCGCGGCCCACGCATGGAGCGCGCATTCTGCGCGTGTTCGCCAACATCAATCCATCAGTGGGCAGAATATGGAATGTAGGCGAGCCTTTCCATGAATTTCTGCCCAAACTGATGCAGGTAAAAAGAATTGGGCCGCAGCATGGCGGCCTGGGCCGGGTGCTTTCACAGTTGGCCGGCAAACTCGGCTTGCCTGTTCCGGACCGCTCGCCTTATGACGAGTTCATGCTCTATCTGCATGACTGGCTCAAGGAAAATTCTGACTTCCAGCAGAACTCGCCCAAGGAGCAGCTTGTTTTTCCTCCGGGCAGCTCATGGATGGTGTACACAGATGGCGTGCCGCACGCAGCCATGTCTGGCAAGTACGCGTTGGAGCAGACATTTATTATTCCGCGCGAAGTGCTGGTGACACCGCAGGTTTCACCATGCCAGGTGCTAGAAGAAGGCAACTACGTTCCACGCGCCCGGGCAATTTAGAGCTGCCGTAACTGCTTTCACCACTGCAACTTTAAAAATGGATCATGGGTCCAGTGATTACCTGATGTGACTGGAGCAGGGTTGAGGCTGTTCCGGCATGCACGTCAACGTGCTGGCGAGTTCGCGTGAACTTGTAGTCGCCGCTCCAGTGGATGCGATGCCAGATCCGCACTTCTATTCCTCCAGCAAGCTGAAAGGCCGGACTGCCCGTTTGGTAATGCTCATCAGTCTGTCCTTGGATGGTGGATTCAGCATGGGGGATTGTGGCCCCGGCCCCGGCGCGGAACACCAGATAAAACGGCACAAAGTTTTCACTGGCAGAATGCCCAAGCTGTTGGCGAAAGACCGCATTGGCCAGCAGCAGGTTCACACCATGTGAGATGCTGAAGCGCTGAACAATTGTGTTTATAGGCACTACCGTGTTGATTGGCGTGCCATTTAGGGCGCCCGCGACCAGCGTGTTCTGGTTAACATCAGCAAAGACTTTCAGATGGGTCAGTTCAGCTTCAACTCCCCAGTGCGGACGCAATCGATAGCCAGCGCGCACGCCGTAATAAAGCGGCGGCTGAAAGGATTCACTACTGTACGCAATATTGCTGAAACGGATATCGGTCCCAAGCACGGGCTGGCGAAGAGCCAGAGAACTATCCAGTGTGTGCGCCTGGCCAATGTAGCCGCCGAGCGTCCATTGCGCAACCGCAGGCAAGCTCAGGCAGGATGCAACTATAAATAGGATGGCAAGTCGACAGCGCATAAGTAGGCTCGCGAAAGATTTAGTTGAGGCATGGGGAAAGCTGGTTGTACGTGGAGATGCGTCAACACGCGTTGCCACTTCATGGGCTTACAGCGCGGCAGTTCGGATTAAGGGCTAGCCGTGTTCCACACGCGCTTTTATGTCTGAGTATGCTGCCGCGATGAGTTGGCTTAAGGCTGCGGAGTTGATAGCCGTTCCCGGCTTCAGCTTCACATGGCGCATAAACTTGCCTGTGCCTTGCAGTAAGCGGTCTGGATCAGGCAGCGCCGCGCCATGAAAAAATCCCACGCTCACGTGCGAAATAAATACGTTGACGTAGCCGAAGGGCGCATCTCCTAAGCATGCCGTGGGAGCGCCGTCATGCAGGAGCTCTCGGACTTCGTCGCCGCAGTTACGCATAATTTCAAACCACTGCCGCGCGATTTCTCCCAGCTCACCAGCATGTTCTTTCATCCATGCGTCAATGGCAGGATTGTGTTCCACAGCGCCGTTGAAACGCAGAAAATCTGTTTTCATCATGGCTTATTCCTTTGAAACGTGGGAATTATGCTT
>DASRCD010000004.1:0-2437 GCA_035653315.1 Candidatus Angelobacter sp. | reverse complement strand
AGACTGATCCAGCCAGTGAAAAAGCAAGAGCGCTGGCGCAACGCTGGGCAGAACTGGTGCGCGGATTCACCGGCGGCGATGCCGGAATTCAACAGGGCTTACACAAGCTTTACGCAGATGAAGGCAACTGGCCTGCAAGCTTCACCAAGCCGTTCAGCGATGAAGTCTGGCAATACATTAAGAAAGTGATGGCGGCGCACAAGAATTCATGCGCATGAACATTCAACGAGCAATAAAAAAGGAAGCAGCCTGGCAAGGCAGCTTCCTTTTCTTTTTCTTATTTAGCTTCTTAGCGGATTATCTTTGGTTTTGGACCGTGAATTCCACTTCAGCCGGATAGCTGGCAGCCACTTTCAGCGAACCTTCGCGAGCAAGATTGTTTGGCGGCGTGAGCGCAGCCAGTTGCTGCCCATTTGCGGCATCTACCAGCACAAACATCAGAGTGGCCTTGTGCGATAGATTGTTCCACAGCGGATCGGTGCTGAAGTCCGGCAGGTCCATGGCGAATGCGCCGTCTTTATCCACCTTGGCTTTGCCGGCCGTAAATGGCGAAATGGAAAGTCCGCGAACTCCAAAGAACTGCCCTGCCCAGTTGCAGACATACATTGCTTCCACCTGCAAATCACGCCCGGAAAATTGAGAAGTATCAACCTTGCCGTGAAGAGAGGTGTCCGTCAGCTTCTGACACTGGAATTGTGCCTGCCGGTTGCTGGTGGAAAGATCATCCGCGTTAATAACGGCAAACTGGCAGCCGGGAGAAAAGACGATCGCGCGAAAGCTCTTGGCCGCCTTGCCTTCAACGTCGGTCTTGATCACGATCTGGTTATCATCCGGCTTCGCGCTGCTGGAGGATTGCATAACAGCGGGATTGCCATTCAGCAGATAGCGCACCTGCACGTCTTTGGACGATGTGGGCGCTGCTACGTTGATGGTGAAAACATTGTCCGGCGAAGCCTCCTGCGCTGGCAGGAAAACTGGAAATAGAAAAAGAGCGAATACAAGCTTGCGCATCATTACGTTCACTTCCTTGCTGCTCATTATGACGTAAAGCATGGGGGTAAATCGGAAGTTTTTAACCTTAGGCCTTTATCGTTACGTCAAAAACCATGGCACAGCAAGACTTTAGCCGGTGTAAGTACAATAAGGCGGATGCTGCTTGCCGCCGGAATTCTCAGCCTGTTTATCTGGATTTACCTGGTATTTGGCCATGGAGGCTTCTGGCGTATCCAACCTCCTACCATGCCGGATTCCAGCAGCAACAAGGCTGCAAAAATCGCGGTGGTTATTCCTGCCCGGAATGAAGCTGACGTTGTTGGACGCGCGGTGACTTCTCTGCTTCGGCAGAACGGCGGCAACACGGTCCATATCTTTTTAGTGGATGATGGCAGTACAGATGGCACTGCGCGGGCAGCGCAAGATGCCGCGAATACTACTCGCAAACAAGGACAGCTCACCATTGTGGAAGGCAAGCCTTTGCCTCCCGGATGGTCCGGTAAAATCTGGGCGATGCAACAAGGCGTTATCCAGGCGCAGGAAACAATGCCTGATTACTTTCTATTCACTGATGCAGACATTGAGCATGCCCCAGACAGCCTGACAACACTGGTATCGATAGCCGAATCAGGTCCGCGCGATATGGCTTCATTTATGGTGAAGCTTTATTGCCAGACTCTGCCGGAGAAGCTATTAATTCCAGCCTTTGTGTTTTTCTTTTTCAAGCTTTATCCGCCGGCGTGGATCGCCAATCCACGCCGCTCGACAGCGGGCGCGGCAGGCGGATGCATATTGATCCGTCCGGCAGCTTTAGAGCAGGCTGGCGGCTTGGCAGCGATTCGCCATGAAGTGATTGACGACTGTGCTCTCGCCGCAAAAATCAAACACAGCGGCGGGCGCTTGTGGCTTGGAACATCAGCAACGACTCAGAGTATTCGGCCCTACGGCGGCTTTGCTGAAATAGGAAGGATGATCTCCCGCAGCGCATTCAACCAGCTGCATCACTCCAGCCTGTTGCTCCTGCTGTCAGTGATCGGCATGGCGGCGGTTTACCTTCTGCCGCCAGCGCTGGTGATTTTCAGCCACAGCGCAATACCCGCCGCCCTTGGTGCAGCCGCGTGGCTGCTGATGATGGTGAGCTATATGCCTGTCCTGCGTTTATATGGTTTGAATTTTCTCTGGGCACTGGCTTTGCCATTGGTGGCAGTTTTTTATATAGTCGCAACCATTCATTCAGCGTGGAAGTATTGGACTGGACGCGGAGGCGAGTGGAAAGGAAGAATTCAGGATCCTGCAAAAGCCGGCAGGGCGGAATAAATCAGTCGCCGCCTTGCAAACCTAAAGCGGGCGCAGGAGATTCTTCTGTATTTTCCTGCTCCTCTGGCCTGTTTATCCTTATGCCCACTGCGGCAAAGATGCGTTCTTTGGGGACAATATCATAAGG
>DASRCD010000003.1:0-3554 GCA_035653315.1 Candidatus Angelobacter sp. | reverse complement strand
TCCAGGTAAATGCATCATCGTCATCCTTTACGGTGACCACCATGGTGCTTTGGCGAACAATCAAGGCCCAGATTCTTGCTGGTATTTCACGCAGCCAGACGCTAATGCCACCAATTGCCATGAGCAACAGGCCGCCGGAGGCGAATTGGTTCTGGCCAGCCAAAATGCCTTTCAAAAAATGAAACATATAGCTTCTTCTAACCGGCGCGGCCGGAGCTTATATGAGCAAACATGCTCATGGATATTTGTTCTTTGCTGGGAACCCATCGACTTCAGCCATGCTACAACCCAAACTCCATTGCCGAAAAAACGCTAATGTCGGGAACCCGGTTTACATTTAGGGAGGTAACTGAAATCTTCATCCCAGCACTCTTTCAAATCTTCAAGCAGCTAACGCTGGATACAAATTCCAAACGGGGAATAATCGATCCGGATATAGTGGTCCGTTGTTCTATTTTGAAACTACGGCACTCGAGAAGCCGGCGGGGTTGCTACAAGCTATCGCTGAACTTGACTCGATAGTTCTTGTACCCGCACCTACGGACAGGCAATTAACCCTGATCTCCACCACCGTTGCAATTTGTTCCAACGTTTACTGCTGCAAAGGAAGGAAGGTGTTAACTATCCTTCCTTCCAAACTATGCCGGGGAACCGGCAACCCGAGTATGTTCCAGTGCTCTACCAGTTGAGCTACGGATACCTTTCGGTCCGGCAGGACTCGAACCTGCAACCCATGGATTAAAGAAGTAACTCTGGTCTTCACCACCGGCAAAACTCTTGCATCTCTCCCGTTTGCGACAGGAGCCATTGCTCCTGTCGCTTCGCCATTCCACATGCCACGCCCAAGCATGGAAGGAGCACATCTATTGCTTGCGGCTTGCAGTGGTATGCGAACCATAATTTCTGTCGCTACGCTCCGAACCCGCGATACCGCAATCTGTAAGCAAGCGGTATTCTGCCCCTGGAGCATGTGGCTCGGCACGCAAGTCGGCCTCGCCACTTGAAGATAAGTTGTGGCGGAATTCTATTTCCGCGCGCTGCACTGGTTGTGGAGGAAGTATCTCCCGTCTTCCACCATCGGCTGAACACAAAGGTTAGGGAACAGGCGACTGCGGTGATGTGGGTTCGAACCACCCGAATATCTTTTGATATTCGTTTCTACCAAGAAGTATCCGCAAATCTACGCCACTAACCGGGATGAACAGAGGTCCAAACCTCTGTTAAAGTGGTTAAACTACCAAGGCCTTGATCTCTTTAGCTGCCATGCGCATGCCTACCAGTACTCAGGCTTGGGGGAACAAACAGCTACGGCGTTTTGGTCGATTTACAGTCGAAGTAGCCGCAGCTTTCACCACCCAAGCTTTGTTTTTGGCGCTTCGCTCCATACCGCAACAGGGCACTTTATCGATATAGAATCCATGCTCCTGACGCAAGCAGCTCAGCACGCAAGTCGGCCTCATTGCAGGCAATTATCTGGAAATCAGTAATTATTGCTGGAATGCCATCTGCACGGTTGCAGGCAGCAAACTATCAGGTTCAATTTATAGTTAATTGTGCGTAGGACTGAAGCACCTGAGGTTAGCTAAGATAATGGTTAAACGCCCACAAGCTATCAAGACCTGGTTCAGGTCGAGTCAGCCTTCGCACCGATATTTGGTTAGTGCATTTCATTGGGCGTTACTCCTACGCATAAGAAGAATAGCAAACTATAGATTGAGTGTGAATAGAGAAAGTACAAAATTGCGCAAAATATTTTGTGAAAAGAAAATTTCTTCTAGTGAATTACTGAATATCAAAGTATTCACACACCTGTGGGAACGAGATTGAGAGCGTGACAATTGAAGCGTAGTTACTTTGCCGCTACGGCTGCGCTACGTTCGCTTTCCTGCTGAAAGCCTTTGTTCTGCGAAGCCACTTTCACGCCGCTCAAGCTGTTTACGTATTTTGCCACGCCCCGGTAGAGCGAATCGGCAATGCGCTGGCGGTAATCATTGGTCTTTAATTTGCGCGCATCGTCAGGATTGCTGACAAAAGAAATTTCAGCCAGAATGGAAGGCATATTCGCGCCGATGAGCACCACAAAAGGCGCTTTCTTTACCCCTCGATTGCGCAGGTTCGGACTTTTTGCGCTTAAGCCTGCATATAGCGAGTGCTGAACGTCTGCCGCAAATTCGCGCGACTCACCAATCTTTTCTTTAAGGGCAATTTTCTTTACCAGGTCCTGCAGCTCATGGATGGACTGCTCAGACACGGCATTTTCACGCGCCGCCACTTCCAGCGCGTCCGCGCGGCTGGTGAAATTCAGGTAGTAGGTTTCCACGCCGCGGGCGGAAGCATCACTGGAAGAGTTGGCGTGAATGGAGATGAACAGATCAGCCTGCTCCTTGTTAGCGATGGCTGTGCGCGTTTCCAGCGGAATGAACGTGTCATCATCGCGCGTGTAAACCACTTCCGCGCCCAGCTTGTCTTCCAGCAGCTTGCCGAGCTTTAACGCTACATCCAAAACCAGATCTTTTTCTTCCAGGCCATTCGGGCCAATCGTTCCCGTATCGTGTCCGCCGTGGCCGGCATCCACAACAATTTTGCCGATCTTCAGCCCCAAAGCGCGTATCAAAGAGCGCTCGCCAGAAGCAGTTGGCTCGGCAGTGCGCGTGGTGGTTGCAATGGAAGTGTCCTGCGTTGGTTCGATGGTTTTCTTCTTCCGGTTGCGGCTGGATTCTTTGGGCGCAATTGATTCAAAAGTTGGTCCGCTGGTGGGCTGGCCGGATTTACCAGAATCATCAAGCCCGGTATCATCCACCACAACCTTTGGCGCGACAACTCTGGCAACTTCCGCCGGAGTTTCCGGAACTACACGCTCTTTATCTTTATCGCGGTCCTTGCCCTGGCCTTTAATGGGGCCGGAATTTACCTCAGCGGTTTGTATCGCATTGGCGGAGTCGGAAGATTTCTTCTGCGTCCGCTTATTTTCCGCTGGCTTTGCGTTTGTCACGGTGACATCGTGGGCTGCATCAGCCTCTTCCGTTGGCGGTGGTTGCTGCGTGCCCGGGGCCTGGGCTGATTTATTTTCCTGTGCAGTGGGCGGCTTTGGAGTTTTGTTGCCTGCCACCTGGTTCGGCGGCAGCTTGCCATGAATATCGATGATCAAGCGGTATGGGTTGGGCAATAAAAACGCGGAATATTCGGCAACGTCATCCACATCCAGCACCACGCGCGCCATATTCAGTTTGTATTGCGCCACGCGAATCTTGTGCAGGAAGCCGGACTCCACTTCAAAACTCTTGCCCACCAGGTCCGAAGCGAGCTTGGTTCCGTAAAGATCGAAGAAGATGCGATCAGGATGCGGCACGCGTCCGGCCTGGTATTTCACTTCCTGCTCCAGATCAATGGCAACGCGGGTGTAGTCGCCGGTGGACCAATGGCGGATGGCGGTCAACCTAGCTGGCTTATGCGGCTGCGCGTCTGAAGTAGTAGAGGAAACATCCTGCTGCTGGGCCTGAACAGGCGCGGGCGCATTTTCGTCATCACTTACCGTAGGTTTGGAAGCCTCTTCC
>DASRCD010000002.1:0-5200 GCA_035653315.1 Candidatus Angelobacter sp. | reverse complement strand
TTTTCCGCTGGTTTTTGTAGCCATCTTCCTATTGCATGCGCCCCTGTTGCGCCTGCCCTTCTTCTGGGATGAAGCCGGTTTTTATGTTCCTGCCGCTTATGACCTGGCGCATTTTCATACGTTGATTCCGCGCACCACCATGGATACGGGGCATCCGCCGCTTTCCGCCGCATATCTTGCTATGTGGTTCACGCTAAGCGGATGGAAGCCTGCCGTTGCGCGGATCGCCATGCTCCTGCTGGCCGCCTTTGCCTTGACGAATATTTTTGTCATGGCGCGACGGCTCGCCGGTACCGGAGTAGCCGTGGCAACAACCATTGCGACCGCGGTTTATCCAATTTTTTTTGTGCAGAGCTCCCTTACCCATGCCGATCTGATGGCGGCAGCCTGCACTTTATGGGGGATCCGGCTTTACATTGAAGGGCGCATCTGGCCCAGCCAGTTCGCTTTTTGCCTTGCCGTGCTGAGCAAAGAAACAGCCGTGATCACTCCATTGGCGCTGGCGTTGTGGGAAATCTTTCAAGCGAAAGATGAAAGCGAATCCGGCCGCAGCCGCCTGGCCCGCTTCGCCATTGCGCTGGTTCCTGTTGCGCCGCTGCTGCTCTGGCTGCTTTATCACCATCAGGCAACCGGCAGGTTCTTTGGCAACTCAGATTTTTACCAATATAACGTAACGCAGGCGCTCAATCCGTTGCGCTTTTTGCTGGCGCTGGGCCAGCGCATCTGGCACCTGTTTGGGATCATGAATATGCTGGCGCTTACAGCAGCCACCATTGTTGCCATGTTTTTTGCGCCCGTCAAAGAAGCAGAGGGTGAACGCCCGCGCATTGCTGTGCCGGTCCAGCTTCAGTTTGGATTGATCATGCTGGCCCATCTTTTTACTTTCTCGCTTTTAGGCGGCGCATTGCTTACGCGTTATCTGCTACCGGCATATCCGCTGGTGATCCTGATTGGCATGTCAACACTGCGCCGTCGCATTACGCGTTGGGAATGGCCTGCCGCTCTGATGATCATTGTGTTTGTGATGGGGCTTTTCTTTGATCCGCCGTATCGCTTTGCGCCGGAAGACAATCTTACTTATAAAGACTTTATTGAACTGCACTATCAAGCCGCGCAATTTCTACAACAGCATGAGCAAAAAGCCATAATCCTTACGGCGTGGCCCGCCAATGACGAGCTCACGCGGCCTTATCTTGGCTATGTCAAGCAGCCGCTGCAAACGCTTTTACTGCGTGACTTTACCGTGGAAGAGATAGTTAAAGCGCGGCAGATGCGCTCAAATTACCAGGTAATGTATCTGTTTTCCACCAAGTATGAAGCTGCGCCCTTGTTCCGCTCCGCGCTATGGGAAAAGTTTAACCGCCGCTTCTTTGACTATCACAGAGACGTGTCTCCGGAAATTGCCGCCGAGTTCCTTCACGGCAAAATTGTTTATCTTGCGCGTAGCAAGGCAGAGTGGGTGGCCGTGCTTGAGATGGAGCAGCCATCCTCTGTGGCCACGGCCCACATTCAGGCGGCAACTCCATCCCGATAAAATTTGCTATTTACCGCTTGCTTTGGGCTGGTGCGATAACCATTGCTCCATGTTGCTGCCTTGCAGTTGCTTGAATTCGGTGCAATTCGTGATCCGCTCAAGGCTCTGCTTCAAGGCGCGCTCTGCACCTGGCGCACGATGGTTGGTAAAAAACTGCTGAATGTCATCGTGCATCGCGGCGGAACAGAACCCGCCCAGGGCAGAGACTGCGCCCCGTCCTCCGAAGGAAGTGACTTTTTCCGCGAGCGAATCCCAATGCGCTTTTAAATAGTCCCAGGCAATTTCACGCCCGGCGGGATTGGCCAGCAGCTCAGAAAAGAACTGGGTATAGTCCTGCTGCCGGATCTTCCCTTCATCCACTAGCGTAAGTGTGCGCTTGACCAGTTCCGGAGAATGAAAATCCGTGAGCGCGAAAAGATAGTGGTAATACTCATCGGTGGTCCTGGCGTGCTCCATGGCTTCTTTGAATTGATCATAGAGCGCGGCATCGCCATTTTCCGCAGCAACCCCAACCGCCGGGCCGGCAATTGTCCCTTCCACAGAGCCGGGATCTTTCATATAAGCCTGCGTGATCTTCTGCGCCGCAGCCACGGCCTGAGGATCATTCACGCTGCCAAGAATTTCCAGCAGGCTTGCGCGCAGGGCCTTCTGCTCGTCACTATCATTTGCGGCGCCAGTCCAGCCTGTTTCTTTTGCCAGCGGGGTGAATTGCCGGCGCACAAAATCACGGTACTCTTCCTGCTTTTGTTCCGGCACCAGTGAATGCTCTATGGTAGTCAGGTGATTTGCCAGAAAATTAATCACAGGCCGGGAGTGCTCCGCTTGTAATGCCCTTGCAGTATCCAGAAAAACTCCAACAGGCTCTTTGCCCGCACGCGCCATGGCCCAGAGATCTTCCACCAGTGCAATGCGCTCGGCAACGTTCAGCTCTTTCTCCGCTGCGGCGGCAATGTTGGTCAGGTCTTGCTGGTTGGCATAAAACACGCGGTAATAACCCTTGGCATCACGGTTGGCAAAAACCCACGCCGGACACGTATTCGCTGCCACGCTCTCACTTTTTTTGTCTGCAAGATAACACGCTGACCCCGCATTCTCCGCGGCCCGGGTGCAGACCGGAATCGACCATATCTGATCCTGCGATGCAGCGCCGCCGAGCAGAAATCTCTGTTGCGAGAGTTGCAACGTGGCTTTGCCATTGGCGCAGCTATTGTTCACCGTCAACAACGGTACCCCAGGCTGCATAACAAAGGTCGGCATGATTTTGTCCACGGGCTTGCCGGAAACTTTGGCTACGGCCTGCCAGAAGTCCGCGGAAGTTGCATTGCCATTGGCATGCGCTTGCAGATAAGCATTCACGCCTTTGCGGAACACATCAGCGCCAACATAAGACTCCAGCATGCCCAAGACGGCTGCGCCTTTTTCATAGGTAATACCGTCAAACATCTCTTTGATTTCCGCGGATGTTTTAGGATCACCATGAATCGCGCGGGCTGCGCTCAATGAATCCTGGCCGATCACCTGTTGCGCGGACTGGGCCACATCCTCTTCCAGATGCCATTCCGGATGCCACGCGATAATCGGCTTGCGCTCCATCCAACTGGCAAAACCTTCATTCAGCCAGATATCGTCCCACCAGGCGGCGGTCACCAAATCGCCAAACCACTGGTGAGCAATTTCATGCGCTACCACCGTGGCGTGGCCGCGTTTGCTGAAGACGGAAGCGGTCTTGTCATCCATGAGCAGCGCCGTGTCACGATAAAAAATGGACGCCGTGTTTTCCATCCCGCTCCATTCATAATCAGGGATGGCCACCATATCCAGCTTGCCGAAGGGATATTTGATGCCATACCACTGGTTATAAAAATGAATGGACTGCGCCGCTGCGTCCAACGCAAACTGACCGTACTGTTTTTTCTCCGGCACGGTGCAGACGCGGATGGGAATGCCATCCACCGCGCGCTCCAGGCATTGCCAATCGCCGATGGCAAGCGCAACCAGATACGTGGACATTTTTGGTGAAGTGGAGAATGTAATCTTGTGCCGCTCTGATCCGGACAATGGTTCATCTTTGATAATGCGTCCGTTTGAGATGGCGGTGTCGCCTTTGTCCGCCGTAACGGAAAGATCAAAAGTGGCCTTGAAGCCCGGTTCGTCAAATCCGGGAAACATCATGCGAGCATAGGTGCCTTCAAACTGCGTGACAGCATATTGCCGCTTGTTGGATTTGCTCAAATATAATCCGCGCAGCCCGGCGGTGAGCTTGCCGGAATATTTCAGGTGCAGCGTGGCTGCGCCAACTGGAATGGGCTGTGCAAAGGCGAGCTTGACCATCTCACTGGGCTGGTCATACGTGACTTGCGCCGGAAACGCTCTGCCCGCAACCGTAGCTTCCGCCAGGGAAATCTCAAGCCCCAGAGAATTCAGAGTAATTTCACTGGTGGATTGCCCCACCTGCACCGTGATGGTTTCTTCGCCGGAAAACTTTTGCGCGCCAATGTCAGGATCTAAAAACAACTGATAATGGCTGGGTACAACAGTTTTGGGGAGCCGCTGTGCCTGGGCAAACGTGCCGGCGATGAGCAGCAGAAAAATAGAGACGGTGAACTTAGCGCGAAAAAAAGAAGAAATCATCATGGATGGATTCAGCCCTCAGAAGCGGCCATCTTACAACATCAAGCGCTGAACGTGTATGCAGCCAGGTAATGATGGAGGATGGAATGGCGGCTGCGCTAATGGATGGAGGCAAACACTTTCTTTGCGATCTCTGCAACTCGTCACAACTTCTGTTCACGAAAAAAATGAGCACAGCCATATTTCAGACCGTGCTCAAAACAGTATTCGCCAATAAGAGGACGTTACTTCCTTAAGAAAGCAGCCTTGCGATAGCAATATGAATATTGGCGTTGTACCAGATATATCCAAAAATCAATGCTGTTGACTCAATGCCCCGCAACCACAAGTCCCGATTCATGGCCCAACTCCCTTTTCATGATCAGCCGTTTGCCTCAACTTCCACACGCGCATGGGCAAAAGGCTGCGTCTCAATGGGGGAGAGAATGCGCATCTTCTTCCAGTCGTAAGCGAACTCGGCGCCACAGTCCAGACACACAACGTAGGTCCCGGTCTGCGCAGCGGCCTCACAGCGGCGCTGTCCCCGTTTGCTGGTCTGGGGAAAACTAATGCGTTTATGCCAGCATCCGAACAAAGCGTCAAAGATCTTCACAAATCCTCCAGGCTTGCTCATCCGTGCTAATTGAATCTTCGGCACAGTACCAGCGTGCCTAAGGCGATTCAGCCATACAAGTGCCGGTACTTCCGTTACTAATGAATAGTGCTTTTTAATCCAACAACGTTTCAAATGTTCTGCAAACCGGCTGACAAAAAGTGTCAATGCGCCGGATTCAGCTACTCTGCTTCAATATGTTGAACGCAGGAAATTTGGATTTGTTGCGTTAAAAATTGTTACGGAGATGGTTACTAACTATAAATTTTCGGTGGGATAAACTTTAAAGTTGGCGGGTGGCGCGATATGTGATCAGCAGGGATTTAGCCGGGCGATCCTCCAGTCAATCTTCTGAAAGCGTAAAATATTTTCAGATCAATGACACCCGATACCACACATTCAGAACTTGCAGGACAACGCTCTAAAGATGCCAGCCGCCCATG
>DASRCD010000001.1:0-4492 GCA_035653315.1 Candidatus Angelobacter sp. | reverse complement strand
TGCGCAAGGGTGAAGTAGCTGATCCCAACAGCACGGATGAAAACGTTCAGGGAATACGCCGGTTTAACGAGGCCGTGGCTGCGGAAAAACGCGTTACTGCCACGGCGATTCAGACCGTCGGCAGCAAAGGATACGACGGTCTGGCCTTTGCGGTGGTGGTAGCGGATTGATAACGCGGCAAGTTGATCCTTAATCAGCAGAGGCTGTTCGCGCTTGTGATGCCGTATAGCCTTTCCAAATGTGTATGGTGGCGTAGCTGCGATAAGGGCTCCACTGAGCAAATTTTTGAATCAGTTGTTTAGGAGAGATCAGAATTTTACTTTCACTCATGGCTTTGCGAAGCACCAAATCACCTTCCGGCCAATGATCATGCCCGCTGCCTGACCGCATGAGGATGTAACCAACGGTCCACTTCCCTATTCCATCCAAACACAGCAATTCCTTTTCAATTTCCGGCCTGGCCAAACAATCATCGCCATTTTCAGCAAAGAACGCAGCCAATGCTTTCACAGTTTCAAGGCGCTTTTGTGGAACGCCTAGGCGGCTGAGGTCGGCGCGCAACACCTGTTCTGGTGTAGGAAACAGCCAGGCGGTTTCGTCGATCTGAGTTCCGGCCATACGCACAACGCGGCCCATAAGCGTTGTGGCAGCAGGAACAGAAACCTGCTGGCCCAGAATGGCACGAATCGTAATTTCAAAAGGACTCCAGCCTCCGGGAACTCTTAATCCTGATTGCCGTGAGACAAAGCTAGTAAGCCATGAATCCTGTTGCAGAAATGTTTCGATTGGCCCTATGTCTTGATCGATTTTGAATATCCGGCGAACTCGCGAGATGATTTCGTCCGTAACAGCTTCATCTGCCGTATGGCTGATTTGCAAAGTTGCGTTATCAAAATCGTAGCCGACAGAAAGTTGGTACGGCGTTGAGCCAATTAGGATTGTTCGCGTGTACTCGGAGTCAGTCACTGTTTCCACACCGGGGGTAGCGCGGAAGCGCAGAAATGCAAGCAAAGAGAGCCAGTCAAAAGGCTTTCGAACCGGCAAGATCAGGATTGGCATTTATTATTCGGAGTAATGATTTGTATTTTGATTCAGGGTTAGGCCGGATCAGGCGCGGCCACGCATCTTGGCCCACCACCAGCGCACGCCGACAAGAAGAAAACGCCAGTCATGAAAAAATTCCGGCTCTTTGCGCTCAAAAGCGTGCCCAATGAACTGGAGAATCCAGCCAAAGATAAACAGGCCCAGTGCATACATCCAGAATGGATGAACAAAAATAGCTGTAATGCCAAGCGCGCCGGAGAGCACGATCATGGGAATGCCAAAAGTATGGCAAAACCGGTTGACCGGATGCGTGTGGCTGCTCGCGTATTGTGCAATCCATTGCTCGCTGGTGCGTCCGCCAAGCATGCGCTGGATTATAACTGATTGCCGCCGATCATTGCGGGGTCAGCAGAAATACGCGCGTAGGACCTGCATGAACGTGGCTGTCCGCACTAACCTCCTGATGCTTGCTCACGTTAGGGTTCTTCAGCCCGAAAGCAACGATCTGACCTTTGTCATTGATAGAGAAAGCGCCAATCAGGACTGTATCGCCGGGAAGGTTGGTGACCACCTCGTTTAAATCGACCAGCCCGCCCTGGCTGCTCCAGAGAAAAGCATGTGTCCCCAATGAGCTTGCAACCTCGCCCACGACCTGCCCTGCATTATTGATGTCAAAGGCTTCGCTATAAAGGTTTCCGGTCACGGCGTTGATAGGCTGCATTCCACCGGAACTGGTCCAGAAAAAAGCGTGAACGCCGGAATTCCCTTCCGAAGCGCCAACCACCATGCCATTATCATTCACGTGATCGGCATGGCTGCTGTTGTCTCCCGGCAAAACGCCAAGGTTTTGCATGGCGCCGGCATTCCACAAAAAGGCGCGCGGGCCGGCAGAGGTATCCGAAACGCCGACGACCACGCCAAGATTATTTACATCATGGGCCTCGCTGGTCTGACCGCCAAGAGTTCCAAGGTCCTGAATCTTGCCGGCCGTCCAGAGCACGGCATGTCCGCCGGAAGCGCCGGCAATCTGGCCCTGGTTGTTGATGGCCGCAGCAGAACTGGAGTCGGAGCCGGGCAATGTGCCAAGATCATGCAAGCCCTGGCTGGCGGACCAGGAAAATGCGTGCATGCTGGTGGATGTGTTGGAAGTCCCTACTACCACGCCGGAATCATTGATGGAATAAGCAGCACTGTAATCGCCACCGGGCAAAGTGCCCAGATCGCGCATGCCGCCCTGCTTCTCCCAAAAGAATGCGTGCGTATCCGATCCGTGAGGATGCCCGGAACCTCCCACTGCCTGGCCCAACGAATTGATGCCATGCACACGAGCACTACCCGCGCGCAGCGTGCCCAGGTCCTGGACGCTATAAGTCTGTGCCTGCGAACGGAGAGTGAATAATCCGAACACTGAAAGAATCAACATTGCTTTAAGACAGTTGCTGCGAATCATTCCTCTCTCCTAAAAAGCAGTAAACGTCAGGGTGTTGGTAACACCGCTGGTAACAGTAGTTGTCTTGCTCTGGGTTGTGTGTCCAGTCTTGGAAATGGTGACGGTATAGCTCCCAATGGGAATCCAGTCAGTTGTGAAAGTTCCGGCGGTGCTGGTTGTGCCGGTTACAGTTGTGGCAATAACTCCGCCTTTAATGGTTACCGTGGTCCCGCTGACAACTGCTCCGGTGGAGGCAACAGCTTTTACCGTGATTTTTCCGGCAGTGGCAAGCGCCACATTGAGAGTCCCTGTAGCGCCGCCAGTAACAGTGAGAGTCCCTGTACGTGTGAGATAGCCGGTTTTGCTAGCGGTGATGGTCTGGCTTCCCGCTTTTACGTTGCTCAGGGTGTAAACGCCGCTGGTGTTGGTGGTGGTTGATCCGCCTGTCCAGCTAACGGTGGCCCCGGAAAGAACGGCAGCGTTGGAAACATTTGTGATTTTTCCGGTAACGGTCCCGGTTGCCGGAGCAACTGCCGGCAAGGTGAAGTTGGCGGTAATGGTTGCGCCGCCTGTCATCGTAATATTTTGGGTTACGCTCTGGAATCCGGTCGCCGATGCAACCAACTGCACCGCGCCGACAGGGACATTGGTCAGCGTGTAAGCTCCGGAAGCGTTGGTGGTAGTATTGCCTCCGCCAAAATCAACGTTCGCTCCAGCAATCGCCGCACCAGCTGAATTTGTTACCGTTCCCATGATAGTTCCGCTGCTGGAAGAGAGTGTAATCAACGGCACTGTTGTGGTGGTTGCAGCAACCACGGTCACATTAGCAGTGGCGCTCTGGAAGCCGCCAAGCGTCGCAGTAACCGTGACCGTCCCTGCCGGCAGATTGTTCAGCGTGTAAGTGCCATCGGCCGCGGTGGAAGTGGTTAAGCCTCTGGAAGCAATAATGACGCCGGAAAGCCCGGTCCCGCTGCTGTTGACTACCTGCCCTGTAATGTTTCCAGGATTGACCGGCGCAATCTGTAATGTTGAGGCCGTTACGCTGCTGCCGGCAGTGATGGTTACGGTGGTTGAGGCGTTCTGATAGCCGCTTAATGCAGCCGTAATGGTGGCCTCCCCTGCGGGCAATTGCAGGGTATAACCACCATCCGCGCCCGTAACGGAACCATTGCCGCCGGAAGTAACAGAAACATCCTGCAAGGGATTACCCGCTGTATCTGTGACTTTGCCGGTAACCGTTCCATCATTGACCGGATTTGAGGAGATCTGGATCATGCTTCCCACGGAAGGAACGCCAGCGCTGTTCAAGATAAACAGCAGGTAGTAACCAGGCGTGGAAAGATTGGCATTCGCCGGCATGGTCACATTCAGGCCAGTGCTGGTCTTGGTGAAAGACAGGTGCATAAAGCTCTGGCTCATGTCATTGGTGTGCGTGGTTGATCCTGCACGCAACCACGTGACTTGGCTGATGGAGTCGGCATCAGGAGTATCGATGAATATGGTTTGACCATAACCTACACTGGTCGGCGCAGCTGCGATCGATGGTCGCGCTCCCGCGAATAGGTAAGGAGGTGAAAATATTTGCGCATTTGGGCCACCGACGTTCCCACCGGCAGAAAGCACTCGGCCATCCGGCAGGAGCAGGGCCGTGGAATGGTATCCGCGATATTCCGCGATGCTGGCCATGGTGGTGAATACCCCAGTCGCTGGGTCCCACATTTCCGTGGGAAATACCGGAGAAGTTGAGGTATCAAAACCAGAAGCGCTGCTGCCGCCGACGACAAACACTTTGCCATCCGGCAGGATCACCGCATTATGCTGGCGGCGCGGGAAATGCATGCTGCCAGTTGATTTCCATGCGGGAGTAGCGGCGTTCAGGTCAATGATTTCAGCTGTGGCGGTGGGAGGATCTGCTCCGCCAATTACCAGCACTTTCCCTGAGTCATACATCATCGCCGGTCCGTAATCACGGAAACCGGTAAAAATGTGGTTGGCTACGTTGGTCCATGCTCCAAGACC